>NZ_CP150886.1:3329056-3631698 GCF_038050375.1 Okeanomitos corallinicola TIOX110
GCTTTATTTACTGAGTTGTACCCAGTGTATTTTCAGTGTTGCAATTACAGTAAAAATATCTTTCAAGATCATCACTCACAACAATTATGTCTAGTTTGGGGATAAATTATCTCTATTTCTAAATCTGACAAAATATTTATTGAGGTGAGAAATTTGCTACTATTAAGTCATTGTTTGAAAAAATAGTTGCAATATTATATAATTGCGTGGTTTTGCCGGATTAACTAACCAAGAAAACTGTTTAATAATTTGCTTTTTATTTTGTATGAATCTAACGAATAAAACATCAAAAACCTTTGCCCTGACCACACCTCTATACTATGTAAATGACGTTCCCCACATTGGTAGTGCCTATACCACAATGGCAGCGGATGCAGTAGCCAGATTTCAACGCTTGTTAGGAAATCAAGTCCTACTAATTACGGGTACAGACGAACATGGTCAAAAAATTGAGCGTTCAGCCGCTAATTTAGGAAAACCACCACAAGAATTTTGTGATCAAATTGTACCTAGTTTTATTAATTTATGGGAAGTTCTTAACATTCAATATGATCGTTTTAGTCGCACCACAGCTTTAAAGCATCACACAATTGTTAAAGAATTCTTCCAGCGAGTTTGGGAAAATGGTGACATCTACCAAGGACAACAAAAAGGTTGGTACTGCGTCTCCTGTGAAGAATTTAAAGAAGAACGAGAACTGCTAGATGGTAAACGCTGTCCTGTACATACTACCAAAGAAGTAGAGTGGCGGGATGAGCAAAACTACTTTTTCCGTTTATCGAAATATCAAACCCAGTTAGAAGAATTTTACCAATCTCACCCAGATTTTATTCAGCCAGTTGCTCGCCGTAATGAAGTTTATAACTTTGTTAATCAAGGTTTACAAGACTTTTCTATTTCGCGGGTAAATGTTGATTGGGGTTTTCCAGTACCTGTAGATCCTAAACATACCCTATACGTTTGGTTTGATGCCTTATTAGCTTACGTCACAGCATTACTAGAAACAGATGCAGAACCAACTTTAGCCAATGCTTTAGAAAAATGGTGGCCAATTAATCTACACCTGATCGGTAAAGATATATTGCGGTTTCATGCTGTTTACTGGCCTGCCATGTTGATGTCAGCTGGTCTACCCTTACCAGAACGAGTATTTGGACACGGATTTTTAACTAAAGATGGGCAAAAAATGGGTAAAACTCTAGGTAATACCCTTGATCCCGTAGCCTTAGTCCAAAGTTATGGTAGTGATGCAGTTCGTTATTACTTCCTTAAGGAAATCGAATTTGGCAAGGATGGCGATTTTAATGAAACTAGGTTCATTAATGTTCTCAATGCAGATTTAGCAAATGATTTAGGTAATTTGTTAAATCGCACCCTGAACATGGTGAAAAAATACTGCGCTAGTCAAGTACCTTCAGTTGATCCACAACAGATTCCCGCAGAGAATCCTTTAAAAGCGATCGGCTCAAAATTGGGGGATAAGGTCAAACAAGCTTATACAAATTTAGCTTTTAATGAAGCCTGTCATACAGTTTTGTCACTGGTACAAGCTAGTAATAAGTTTATAGATGACCAAGCACCTTGGACATTATATAAACAGGGAAAACAGGAAGAATTAGAAATCGTTCTATACACGGTTCTGGAATCGGTAAGACTAGCCGCTTATCTTTTATCTCCTATCATTCCCAATATCAGCAGTGACATCTATCAACAACTGGGCTGGGGAATCAATTTTAACAATCAAACAGAAAGTTCAAATCTCGCGCCTTTTGCTGCCCATGCAGTGTGGGGCTTGCTATCAGATAAACAAGAGTTAGGTCAACCCCAACCAATTTTTAAACGTATAGAATTACCAAACAACGATTAGCAATTTTCTTTTTTGATTGACTTTAAAAACTGCATCGGGGCTGAATTTTTAATTTAATTAGTCCCGGTCAATTATCATAAGCTACTTCTCACACAAGTATGTAAAAGTTAATGATTTCTATCGGCAATAACATGGATAACAACCGAGGTATGACAATGATATTGAGTAATTTGGAAAATGACTCTATTTTTTCGCCAGAACAGGTTTTAGAAAATCGGGGTCGTGTCGCTATTTTCATTGATGGGTCAAACTTATTCTATGCTGCACTGCAACTAGGAATAGAAATAGATTACACTAAGCTTCTATGCCGACTCACAGGTGGTTCTAGATTATTGCGGGCTTTCTTCTACACTGGTGTAGATCGAACCAATGAAAAACAGCAGGGTTTTCTGTTGTGGATGCGTCGTAATGGTTATCGAGTCATAGCTAAAGACTTAGTGCAACTACCAGACGGCTCAAAAAAAGCCAACCTAGATGTAGAAATAGCTGTAGATATGATGGCTTTAGTAGATTCCTATGATACAGCAGTTTTGGTGAGCGGTGATGGCGATTTGGCTTACGCTGTTAATTCCGTCAGTTATCGTGGTGTAAGAGTGGAAGTAGTGAGTTTACGATCCATGACCAGTGATAGCTTAATTAACGTTAGCGATCGCTACATTGATTTAGAAGCCATAAAAGAAGACATTCAAAAAACACCCCGTCAAAGTTATCCCTACAGATCATTATCTAGTATGGGTTTCCTAGACGATCATAGAGATAGTCAAGGACATTTAGAAATACCAGAATAATGCAAAATCAACAAGGTAGGAAAAATTGGGGAGAAAATCCAAAACTTCAGAGGGGAAGTAAATCTCATTCCCCCCAACATTATTCAGTTGATAATTTTCGATTGTCACTAAATTTATATTTTCTGCCTTTGACTTTGTTATTATTAGTTGGATTATTTTCCTGCGGTAATCCACCTTCCCAAAAACCAAATCAAGATAATTCAGCCACAAAAGATACAGATAGTAAATTAACCTTTTTTGGTGTGGCTTTAGAACAGTTTGATGAACAAGGCCGACCAATTTGGAAGGTAAAAGCTCAACAAGCAAAATATACTAGAGAGCAAGAAATTGGAGAAGCTAAAAACCCTGAAGGTGAACTTTATCAAGATGGTAAAATAGTTTATACAATAAAAGCAGAAACAGCCGATATTAAACAAGATGGTAAGCAACTATTACTAAAGGGTAAAATTTTAGCTCAAGACCCTCGCACTGGCGTAACTTTAAGAGGGAATGAATTAGAATGGCGACCTGAAGAAGATTTATTAATTGTTCGTAATCAGCTTAATGGTAGTCACAAACAATTAAAGGCAGTTGCCCAAGAAGCCAGAGTAAAAACCCGTGAACAGCGGGTGGATTTCTCTGGAAAAGTAGTTGCTATATCTGCTGATCCACCATTGCAAATACGAACAGAGAGTTTAACTTGGCAAGTTAAAGAAGAAAAATTAATTGGCGATCGCCCTATTGAAATCAACCGTTATCAAGATAATAAAATCACAGATCGTGGTCGTGGCAACAGTGCCGAAATTAATTTAAAAACTAAAATTGCTACCCTGCAACCAAAAGCCCAGCTAGAGTTAATCAATCCACCTATGCAGATCACCAGTAACTCTATGACCTGGGATATAAAGCAAGAAATAGTCAAAACCAATGCCTCTGTACGTGTATTTCACAAAGCGGAAAATGTCACCGTAACAGGTAATCAAGCAGAAATGAAAATTCCACAAAAAATCGTTTATTTAACAGGTAACGTGAATGCGTTGGGGAAAAACAATCAGTCTCTCAAATCCAATCAACTCACCTGGAATTTAGACCAAAAATTACTAGAAGCAAAAGGCAATGTGTTTTACACTCAAGTTGAACCACCATTAAAATTTCAAGGTACAACCGCAGTCGGTAACTTAGAAACAGAAAATATAGTTGTGAAAGGTGGCGGTTCAGGTAAAAGAGTGGTCACAGAAATTATTCCCCAAGATTAGGGGAGAGGGGGAGAAGGAGAGCAGGGGGAAATGACTAATGACTAACCACCATACAAAATTTGATTACGACTAGGTACACCTAATTTTGGTAAGGAATTTTTAGGTGAGTGGGATGTGAGGGAGCTAGGAACACCAGTAGCAACTTGTAATTGTTTAACCAGATGTTGCAAGAGCTTATCCTGTTCATTTCTAAAACTGGAAACTTGATAACCACGATTGATAATCGCAAACCAAACCAAACCGCGATCGCGTGTAGGTAAAACACCAGCTAAAGCACTGACATCACTGAGAGTTCCAGTTTTCATCACAGTAGCAGAGGGCATATCTCTGTACTGCATTGTACCTCGTTGATCCAAACCCGAAGTAGGGAACAAATCAGCCAAATTCAAATTATGTGCAGATGCTTCTCGTTGTAAAGCCATAAACATAGCACAGACGGCTCTAGGAGAAATACGGTTTTCTCTGCCCAAACCAGAACCATTAATTAACTGGATTTCTGGTTGTGGAACCATGGCCAGTTTAGCAGCAGTAGATTTAACCACATCTGCCCCTCCCACAGACTGGGCTAACATCTCAGCTATATCGTTGTTACTGTAAACATTCATCTCCTTAATTAACTGCTTTAAAGGTAAAGATAGATGACGGATTAGTGTAGTTTGTTTTGGGTTGGGCTGTGTTACAACTTTAACCGTACCATTAATGACAACTTGGGGTTTAGGAGTTCCCTTAGCCATTCTGGAGTATTGGTAAATGACAGAACGATTCCAACTTTTGTGATTTAAAGCCTGTTTAAGTAATTGACCAGCTACAGCAGGATTGCCATAGAAATTCATCGCAAAATTACCAGTTATAACTAAATTCCCTTTTACCTGCTTAATACCGATTTTATTGAGAGCATTACCAACAGCGATCGCCTCCTCTCCTACAAACATAGGATCACCACCACCAGTAATCACCAAATCACCATTGACTACACCGTTAACTATTGGGCCTGTAGCACTAACCAAAGTCTCAAATTGATGATTCGGACCCAAGATTTTAAAAGCAGCCAAAGAAGTGGCCACCTTAGTTAAAGAAGCCGCAGGTAAAGGAATAGTCCCTTGGTGATTAGCTATTAACATTGGCCCAGACTGTAACCAAATACCCTGAGACTTGAGTAAATCTTGATTTACCAACTTAGAACTCATCAAGTTTTTGAGATATTCCTGTACTGTCATAGCTCCGGCTGGGTTCGGATCAGGGGCAATGACAAAGCCAGGGCTACTTTGCCAAGCCAATGCGTCGAGAGCATTTACAGGTTGAATTTTGACCCCAGCCATATCTAGCCAAAGTGAAACCAAACCTGAACCTAATAATTCCAGCATCTTTAATTCCTCTATCTTTGTTCAAACATCTAGACGAATGGTTTACCATTATCTAATTTTTGATTTTCAGTTTTTACGATCTCAAAAGTTAGTGAGCAGGAAAACTCAATCATTAACAGTCATTAGTCATTGGTCATTGGTTATTGGTTATTTTATTCTTCTCTATGACCTGTTCCCTACAACCAATCACTTTCTTTCTGGATGGGCTGTTTCCTCTGGTGTAGGGAAACCTAACTCATTAATTGTGGCAATCATCTGATACAAGCGACCTAAATCTCGTTGATTAAAGTAAAAAACAAGACGAGGTAAATCAGATGTTTCATCTTGCCCTTCTGCTGGTAAGATCTGACTTTTTTCAATTTTTCCTTGTACGAGAATGTCACTAAATTGATCGTTTAGTTGTGCTACCAAAGCATCTGATAACTCATGCCTGAGACGAACCACAAATTGATCACCGACATATCTGCTAGAGTGATAAACCTGGTAAAAATGGGTAATGGCGTGACAAGCCACTTCTAAATTATCTGTAACCGTGTAAAGGCTGGGATCTTCTGGACTGACAAGACCTTTTTCGACCAACTGCCGGTTAATATATTTACTCCAAGAGTGCCAATAATCACCACCAGGATGATCAATTAACACCAAAGGAACTGGGCCAAATTTACCAGTTTGGCTTAATGTCATACATTCAAAAGCTTCATCTTGAGTACCAAAGCCCCCAGGAAATAAAGCCACAGCATCGCTTTCTTTGAGGAGAAAGAGCTTACGGGTAAAGAAATATTTAAAATGAATGAGCTTAGGATCACCGTCAATAAAAGGGTTAGCTTCTTGCTCAAAAGGCAGCTGAATATTTAAACCGAAAGAATTATCTCGTCCTGCACCTTCTTGACCGGCTTGCATAATACCACCACCACCGCCTGTCATCACCATAAAGCCCAGTTGAGATATAGCACGGGCAAATTGAACTGCCATTTTATATTCAGGGGTTTCTGGTGCTAAACGAGCAGAACCAAAGATAGTTACTTTACGGATGTGACGATAACCATAAAAAAGTTGAAAGCCTTGCTCCATATCAACAAGGGACGCAGATAATATTTTCCAATCAAGACGCTCTATTTCACTATCTGCTAGACGCAGTATAGTGGTTAAAGCTTGCTGAATAAATTGCCGATGCTTTAAAGTTGGTAAGCGATCTATTAATTCAGCGATATCAGCTTGCAGAGATTCTAATGTTTCAAACGGCACTTTAGATGTCATGAGAACTGCCATAACAATGGCACTATATTTTATCTAAATTTTGTTTATGTGTTGCCAACTTTGGGCATAAACACCAATTAAATAGGTTGGTGTTCAAAATTATCGCTATGAAAACCCAAAAAGCAAAAAGCAATCTTGAGGAGGGTTTGAGGAATTTTACCTTTCATGATTTAGGTTCTGCTGAACAAACCTCAAACCTTGATAAATTAGTAGGTGTGGAATATCTAGTTTTTTATAGATAGATTTTCCAGAGACGCAGAGCATCTCTGAAACTTGCTTAATGATGTTCACCTAACATTAAAGCCAATGGAGAACTAAATTAAATTTGTCCCCCAGGGGGTTTAAAGATGTTTTTCCAAAGTGCTAGCTAGGGTAGTTTTAGGAACAGCACCTACTACCGTATCCACTTTCTGCCCGTCTTTAAAAATCATTAATGTGGGAATACTGCGGATACCGAACCTACCAGCAACACCGGGATTGTCATCAGTGTTGACTTTTACTACTTTGAGTTTTCCTTCATACTGAGTAGCAATTTCCTCAACAACGGGAGCAACCATACGGCAAGGACCGCACCAGGGAGCCCAAAAGTCAACTAAAACGGGTATTTCGCTTTGGATAACTTCTTGCTCAAATTTATCATCCGTAACACTTTCAGCTGCTGACATTGCTAAAAACCTTTAACTACTATATTTCTGACTTTTGTGAAAATTCTACCATAGCAAAAAGGTCAGCTTAGAAAGGAAAAATGTACATTTGCAAAGAAGTTTAGATTAGAACTGGTTAACTTCCAGCCCCGAACAGATTTTTTGTATTTTACTGTCACCAGTCACTTACTATAAAAAAGGAACCGCCCGAACTGTAGTCCGGGCGGAGTGTGGTGTGAGGAGTGAACGGAAACATACGTCTCCGCTATCTCTATTGTAGGCGACAGATGTGATTTTTCCAGTCATTCTTAACAGATTGCTGGAAAAAGTTTTTGGTTAGTTGTTAGGGGAATAAGGTAAGAGTCAAGAGGCAAAAGTTATTTTTTTGACTTTTGAACTTTTGACTTGGTTTACTTACCCATACCCAATTGTTGGGCTTTTTGGTAAACTTTACCCTCAGTTAACAGAGAAGGAGCAATGATAACTTCCACTTGCTGCATTTCTTTCAGGTTTTTAGCTCCCAGTGTACCCATACTGGTTTTTAATGCTCCTAGCAGGTTATGAGTTCCATCATCTAGGCCAGCGGGTCCCCTGAGTATTTGTTCTAAAGTTCCTGTACTACCAACTCGAATCCGAGTACCACGGGGTAGAACGGGGCTAGGAGTGGCCATACCCCAATGATAACCTCTGCCTGGTGCTTCTGCGGCTCTGGCAAAGGGTGAACCAATCATTACTCCATCTGCACCACAAGCAATACATTTACAAATGTCACCACCAGTGATTAAACCACCATCAGCAATGACAGGAACGTATTTACCTGTTTCTTGATAAAAATCATCTCTGGCTGCGGCACAGTCGGCGACTGCTGTTGCTTGGGGTATACCTACACCCAATACACCACGAGATGTACAAGCAGCACCAGGACCAATTCCTACTAATACTGCGGCTGCACCTGCTTTCATTAAATCTAAGGTGACTTCATAAGTTACACAGTTACCCAATATTACAGGTATGGGCATCGAACGGCAAAATTCCGCTAAGTCCAGTGGAATAACTGTTTCTGGTGATAGATGGGCTGTAGAAACTACCGTAGCTTGGATAAAAATTAAATCTGCTCCGGCTTTGGCTACGACTTCACCGTATTTGCTTGCTCCTACTGGTGTCGCACTAACTGCCGCAATGCCACCTTGTTGTTTAATTTCCTGAATACGTTTTTCAATTAGTTCCGGCTTTACTGGTTCGGCATAAAGTTCTTGCATCAGTCCTACAAATTCATCTTTGCCGACTGAGGTAATCCGATCTAGAATCGGGTTTGGATCTTCATAGCGAGTTTGGATACCCTCTAAATTCAGGACTCCTAAAGCCCCTAATTGGGATAAACTCACTGCCATACCTACATCTACTACACCATCCATTGCACTGGCAATAATGGGTATTTCTCGCTCAATATTACCTATTGTCCACTTAGTGTCCGCTAAACTAGGGTCTAGTGTTCTGTTACCAGGAACTAAAGCAATTTCATCAATGCCGTAGGCTCGGCGAGCTTTTTTTCCCCGCCCAAGTTGAATTTCCACTCTTTCTCTTTTCTCAAATCTGTTTAAGCTAGGGTATCAAATTGTTGGGTATCTTGGGGGGATTTTTTTGTAGATTTATGGTGGTTATATAAGTGCTTATGGTGGCGTTGTAAGCTGCTGTGCATTTAATTTGTATAAGTCTAGCGGGCAAGATGCCTACATCACCCCATCACAAAGTCCACTTTCCCTATTGCATTTATCACCTGTATCTGCAATTATCTATGAATACAACAACTATGTACTGTATTCCCATCGGTTAACTGTAGATTCAAAGGAAAAAGAATGAGTTTGTGGCAACGTTCACTGCAACAATTACAACTTATCTTGAGGCTGAATTCACTGAGAAATTTTGTATCCTTGTTTTTGGTGGGGATGTTCTTGAGTGTAGCAGTAGCCGCTTGTTCTGGTGGAAATCAAACTTTAGAGAATGGCAAACCCAAAAACGTCGAATTTACTTTAGTCTCTTTTATTGTTACTAGAGATGCTTATAAAGCAATTATTCCTAAATTTATCGAAAAATGGCAACAAGAACACAACCAAAATGTAACTATTAGTCAAAGTTACGGTGCTTCCGGTTCACAAACTCGCGCAGTTATAGATGGTTTACCAGCAGATGTTGTTCACTTAGCATTAGGATTAGATACAGAAAGAATAGAAAAAGCAGGTTTAATTAAACCAGGATGGCAACGAGAATTTCCTAATAATGGTATTGTTTCTCAATCAGTAGCAGCATTAGTTACCCGTGCAGGTAATCCTAAAAATATTAATACATGGGCAGATTTACAGAAAGATGGTATCAGAATGGTGACAGCCGATCCGAAAACATCGGGGGTTGCCAGGTGGAATTTTGTAGCTTTGTGGAATTCAGCAATGATTAATAATCAAGATGAAGGAGAAGCAACTGAATTTGTGAGGAAGATTTATAAAAATGTCCCTGCATTAACTAAAGATGCTCGAGAAGCGACAGATGCGTTTTTGAAACAAGGTCAAGGAGATGCTTTAATTAATTACGAAAATGAAATAATTCTGGCACAACAGAAAGGGTTAAAAGTAAATTATACTATTCCTGATGTGAATATTTCTATTGATAATCCTATCGCTATAGTTGATCAGAATGTTGATAAACATAGGAATAGGGAAGTAGTAGCAGGTTTTGTGCAATATTTATTTAGTTCTGAAGCTCAAGTAGAGTTTGCAAAAGTGGGATTTAGACCTGTAAATAAGGAAGTTTATCAAACTCAAGAATTTATCAAAAAATATCCACAAGTCAAAACATTAGCAAAAATTCAAGACTTGGGGGGATGGGATGTTGTGCAAAAAAAATTCTTTGCTGATGGGGGTATTTTTGATCAAATTCAATCTAGAAATAGGTAATTGGTAATAGTTTTTGAATTATGAAAGCATCTATGACATTAGAAACTAACCGCAAAGTTCCTTTTTGGAAGGTATTTATAGATAATGTAATTCATCTACCTTGGACTTGGAGAATTACCATAGCATATTTAACTTTTATGCTATTAATGCCCATAACAGCTTTATTCTTAAAAGCTTCCACATTACCAACGGCTGAATTTTGGGAAATTGCCACTAGTCCTTTAGCATTAGCAACCTATAACGTTACCTTTATCACGGCGATATTAGCAGCTTTGTTAAATGGTGTGTTTGGTACTTTAATTGCTTGGGTTTTAGTGCGTTATGATTTTCCTTTAAAGAAGATATTTGATGCGACAGTAGACTTGCCTTTTGCTTTACCAACGGCGGTAGCTGGTTTAACTTTAGCAACGGTTTATAGTGAAAATGGTTGGATAGGTTCTTTTCTTGCACCTTTGGGAATTAAATTATCTTTTACTCGTGCAGGAGTATGGGTAGCGATGATATTTATTTCTCTACCTTTTGTAATTAGAACTGTTGAACCTGTACTCCAAGAAATGGAACATGATGTAGAGGAAGCTGCTTGGAGTTTGGGTGCTTCGCAATGGGAAACTTTTTGGAAAGTGATTCTACCACCTTTATTTCCGACAATTTTAACAGGGGTAGCTTTGGGTTTTTCTCGTGCGGTGGGTGAGTATGGTTCAATCGTAATTATTTCCTCTAATACACCTTTTCAAGATTTAATTGCGCCTGTTTTAATTTTCCAGAGATTAGAACAATATGACTATGCTGGCGCGACAGTTATAGGTGTGGTTTTATTGCTTATATCTTTGGTTTTACTATTAGGAATTAATTTTTTACAAGCTTGGTCAAGAAGATATGACAACAGATAATAAATTGAAGAAAAATCATCCTCAAAAAGCTAATTGGGTTCCTGGTGTTCTAATTGCAATTGCCGTTTCTTATTTAGCTTTGGTGCAATATATTCCGGCTATTAATGTATTTTTTCAGGCATTCAGAAAAGGTATAATTCCTTTTTTTGCTAACCTTTCTACACCGCAGTTTCTCCATGCAGCTTGGTTAACTTTGTTGTTAGCTGCAATTACCTTACCAATAAATACTGTCTTTGGTTTATGTGCAGCTTGGGCAATTACTCGGCATAAATTTCCTGGACGGGCTATAGTAATTAGTATTATTGATTTACCTTTTTCTATTTCACCTGTAGTCGCTGGTTTAATGCTGGTGTTAGTTTATGGTAAACGGGGATGGTTTGGTGGTTTTTTAGAAGCTACAGATTTACAAATTATCTTTGGTTTTCCGGGAATGTTGTTAGCTACAAGTTTTGTGAGTATGCCATTTGTAGCGCGGGAAGTTATTCCGGTTTTAGAAGAGTTTGGCAAAGATCAGGAAGAAGCTGCCAGAACTTTAGGTGCGAATGAATGGCAAATTTTCTGGCGTGTGACTTTACCTAGTGTGCGTTGGGGTTTACTCTATGGTTTAATTTTAACAAATGCTCGGACTATGGGTGAATTTGGGGCTATTTCTGTGGTGTCTGGGAATATTATTGGTAAAACCCAAACCTTACCTTTGTTTGTAGAAGATGCCTATAAACAATATGAAACAGAAGCAGCTTTTTCTGCTGCGGTATTATTAGCACTTTTGGCGGTAGTGACTTTGGTTTTGAAGGAAATTTTGGAAAGAAAAACTCATATTCAGGATGTGGAATAAAATAACCCTCTTTCATGACTCTAGGCAACCTAAAAGAGAAAAATACTTTTATAGGACTTACCCATGAGTTACAGAATTACGTATCGCTAAAGCAAAAGCTCCGCTAACGCGTAGCGTGTCGTTCGCATAGCGTTCCGAAGGAATAGACATACCGCAGAGGACACAGAGGAATAAGAGTTTAAGTGTTTTTTTGCGTAAGTCCTATTTTACCAATGACTAATGACTAATATTAAGATTGTTATGTTGTGAATTTATTTTTGTGATGACTACTATACAAGTTGTTTCTGCGTTGACTGAAATTGCCCAAAAAACCCGTTTAGCTGCTAGTAAGTTGGGGGTGCTTGCGAGTGAGGAAAAAAATCAGGCTATTGATGCGATCGCTTTGGCGTTAGAATCTGCTCAGGATGAAATTTTACAAGCAAATATAGCTGATTGTGAAGCTGCTGTAGCGGACGGTATTGCTAAACCCCTTTATAAACGTTTACAGTTAGATGAACATAAATTAAGAGATGCGATCGCCGGGGTACGTGATGTAGGAAAGTTAGATGATCCTGTAGGTAAGGTACAAATTCATCGGGAAATTGACACTGGTTTAGTTCTCAAACGCATTACTTGTCCTTTGGGTGTGTTAGGAATTATTTTTGAAGCTCGTCCCGAAGCAGCTATTCAAATTGTTTCCTTAGCAATTAAATCAGGTAATGGGGTAATTCTCAAAGGTGGAAAAGAGGCTTTACTTTCTTGTACAGCCATAGTTAAAGCCATTAAAAAAGGATTATCTAATACTGCTGTTAATCCGGATGCAGTGCAATTATTAACAACCAGATCAGAAATTTCTGAACTTTTAAAATTAGATAAATATGTAGATTTAATTATTCCCAGAGGTTCTAATTCTTTTGTGCAGTTTGTTCAAGCAAATACGCGCATTCCCGTTTTAGGTCATGCCGATGGAATTTGTCATCTTTATCTAGATCAAGCCGCTGATCTGGAAAAAGCAATTAATATCACTGTAGATTCTAAAATTCAATATCCAGCAGCTTGTAATGCCATTGAAACTTTATTGGTTCATCATAGTATTGCCTCTGAGTTTTTACCAAAAGTAGCTGAGGCTTTGCAAGCAAAAGATGTAGAATTAAGAGGTGATAAAAGAACTTTAGAAATTTTACCTAAGATTGAATTAGCAACAGCAGAAGACTGGGAAACAGAATATAGTGATTTGATTTTAGCAATTAAAATAGTTGATTCTTTTGAAGAGGCTATAAATCATATTAGTGAATATGGTTCACGTCACACTGAGGGAATTATCACCGAAGATATAACCACAGCAAAAACTTTTCAAGCTTTAGTCAATGCAGCGGGAGTTTATCATAACTGTTCTACCCGTTTTGCTGATGGTTTCCGTTATGGTTTTGGTGCAGAAGTGGGAATTAGTACCCAGCAAATGCCACCCCGTGGCCCTGTGGGTTTAGAGGGTTTGGTGACATATAAATATCAAATGTGTGGTGATGGTCATATTGTTAGTAACTACACTGGTGCAAATGCTAAATCCTTTACCCATCGGGATTTGGAATAGTATGGGTTTTGTGGTGTTGCTGATTAAGAATATGATTTTCTTTCACGCAGAGTCGCAGAGAGTAAGAGTTGAAAATTCTCGATTTCTCATTTTATACTCAAGTTCAGCAACGCTAGTTTTGTGGTGGGCATTGCTCACCCGACAAGTATTATTTATTTGTGTTAATTTAGTTAATAGAGTTGGTTAAATATATGTACAAGTACCTGTCTAAATTACTGGTGTTTTTGATAGCTGCAACTACATCACCATTGTTTTTATTGCCAAATACAGCTAAGGCAAATTGTTTAAATTATTGGATTCATCCGACTACAGGAAAAAAGGAATGTTTAGGAATAGATAATAGTTTCCCTAGAAGCAACAGACAGATATATTATGATGATGTAGAAATTATAGATGATTCTGCAAGTGGTGAGAAAAAATTTAGAATTCAACCCACTAGGTGCGGCGGATATAGGGTAAGGTTGGTTGATAAAGAGGATACAAAATCAAGGCAATTAAATACCTATTGGTTGGGAAATCGTAGTAATTTATCAATATTAGATTCATCTAGAAGATTAGATTCACGAAGGATGAGGTTTTATCCTGGTTATAGTAATAGGCATAACCGATCTCAAAGATATCAAAATCACCATCCAGTGAAGAGGGGAATTCAATCTAGGTTCAATGGTAATTATCAAAGATCAGGGGTATCTAAATTCAGTAGTTGTCAACGTTATTATCAACCTGATGGCAATTTAGATTAATTTTAATATGATCTTAGAGATATGTTTTAACCCACTCAGGTGGGTTTTGTCTTTGTAGGGGCAATTCATAATTGATCAGGTTAGCAGTTTGGTAGAGTTTTGAGGGGAATTCCTCGAAAAATTGTAGTGTAAGTTACGTTTTATCGAAGTTTTATCGCAAATTGTTTCAATATTGTGATATTGTTACTTTACATAAATAAATGATTTTGTAATTATTGAGTTAAGAATTCTGCATTTGACCGATGTTGAGTAATTCATGCTCGAATAGATATTGTGAAAGTGTCAGCAATTGCTATTAATTTTTATATTTCTGCATATTCTGCATACCATTAATAACCTTAATCACATCTAGAAGTTGTGTTTAAAGTGGGCTATGAAGCTGATAAACTTTTAATTTGCATCATGATAACAGGCAAAATACTGAATAAACAAGGGTTTTGAACCTGAGTATATTGCCAGTTAAATATTCAATAGATTTGTATTCACGGCATCAAAATTAGGAGGAAAATTGAACGGAACAATGATGAAACGAGAGTGGTTTTTTAACACTCAGCGAGATATTCTATCTGGTGCTTTGGTGGGACTGGCTTTAATTCCAGAGGCGATCGCTTTTTCGCTTATAGCTGGAGTAGATCCCAAAGTCGGCCTTTATGCTTCATTCATCATTGCGGTGATGACAGCATTTTTAGGAGGTAGACCAGGTTCTATTTCCGCCGCTACGGGAGCGATGGCACTGTTGATGATTGATTTGGTCAAAAATCATGATTTACAGTATTTATTCGCTGCCACCTTACTTACAGGCTTGTTTCAGCTAATGTTCGGGTTTCTGGAACTAGGGCGTTACATGAGATTTGTTCCCAGGGCGGTCATGATTGGTTATATCAACGCTTTGGCGGTGTTAATTTTTCTGGCACAGTTGCCCCAACTTACTAATGTTCCCTTTACTGTCTATGTATTAACAGCCCTATCTTTGGCGATTATTTACATTTTACCTCGCTTCACTACAGCTGTTCCTTCTCCTTTGGTAGCTTTAGCGGTAATCACAGTAGCGGCTATATTCCTAAAATTGGATGTTCCCACGGTGGGGGATATGGGACAGTTACCCAGTGCTTTACCGAGTTTTTCCTTACCCCAAGTACCTTGGACAGTGGAAACCTTAAATATTATTTTCCCCTATTCTCTCACCTTGGCAATTGTGGGTTTGCTGGCTTCATTTTTAACTGCTTCCCTAGTAGATGAAATGACAGACACCCCCAGCGATAAAAACCAAGAAGCCAAAGGACAAGGTATTGCTAATATTGTTACTGCCTTTTTTGGTGGGATGGCTGGATGTGGCATGATTGGTCAATCAGTCATTAATATCAAGTCTGGTGGTAGAGGGAGACTCTCAACTTTAGTGGCGGGAATTTTCCTATTAACTGTGATTTTACTTGGGCAAGGTTTGCTAGAAAAAATGCCGATGGCAGCATTAGTAGCTGTAATGATTATGGTGTCAATCGGTACATTTCGTTGGACATCTTTCCAAAATATTTATCGGATTCCCCGTACTGACACAGCCGTGATGTTAACGACAATGTTAGTGATTATTTTCACTCGTAACTTTGCCCTTGGTGTGTTGATAGGTATTCTGATGAGTGCAGTGTTTTTCTCCCGCAAAATTGCCCAATTGGTATTTGTGGATAAGGTATTAAAGGATAGTAATGACACTCATCGAATCTATAATGTCAGTGGACAAATTTTCTTTGTATCCAGAGATGAATTTTTAGAGTCTTTTGATTTTACAGAACAAGTTGAACGTATCACCATTGATTTAACTCATGCCCATTTGTGGGATCAAGGTGCTGCCGAGGTTCTTGATAAAGCCGTGCTGAAATTTCGCCGTAATGGCATAGAAGTAGAAGTTATTGGGTTAAATGAAGCCAGTGCTACTCTAGTCAATAAATTGACAAGTTTTCAGAAAGCTAAAGTTTAGAGAAAAACAGCATTTAACTGATTTCTAAATTTTCCTAAACTAAAGCTTTGAGTAATGCTTGTAATTTAAGTTGTACCTCTGCAAATTCTTTATCAGGATCAGAACCAGCTACGATACCAGCACCTGCATAAAGTCTAGCGCGATCGCCATCAATTAATGCTGACCGAATCCCGACAATAAACTCACAGTTTCCCTTTGCATCCACCCATCCCAAAGGTGCAGCATACAAACCCCTTTCAAAGCTTTCATAACGGCGAATTTCCGCACAGGCGATATCTCTAGCAGCACCAGCAACAGCCGGGGTAGGATGTAATTGGGCAACTATTTTTAAAGGGTGAATATTAGGGGGAACTACCGCAGTAATAGGAGTCCATAAATGTTGAATATTAGATAATTGTCGCAGACGTGGCGCGAGAACTTGTGGAAATAATCCTAGTTGTGAGAGGCGTTGGGTGATAAAATCAATAACTAGGTTATGTTCGTGTTTTTCTTTACTACTGTTAACTAAATTGTTAGCATTAGTTGCATCTTCTGTAGGAGTTTTACCTCTGGGTGCAGAACCTGCCAAAGCATCAGTAATTAATTGCTGGTTTTGAATACTAATCAGTCTTTCTGGACTAGCACCAATAAAGTTTTTACCTTGGCCATTGCTGCTAGAAAAGATATAACAATTGGGATGTAATTGTCGTAAGTTATTTAAGGATTTGAATAGGTTAAATGATTTACATGATCTGACATCTAAGGCATCTGCTAAAACAATTTTTGTTAAATGATTTGATTCTATTTTTTCTAAAGCTGATAATACTGAATGTTTAAAAGTAGCTGAGTTATTAATCTGGTTTTTGGTAAATTTAGCAGCAGAAATTTCAATGTTAGGGGAGTTGTTTGCTAAGGATTGTAAATTTTTAATTTTGGTTTGTAATTCTCTCAATATAGTGTGAATATTCACCCTAGAATGAATTAGATAATTGACAACTAAGCAGCAAGCTGAATTTTTAACTGCTACTTGTAATTTAGGTAAGAAAATAGTCGCAGATGGAAAGGGATAGTCTAATTGATAATGCTGATCAAAAAAACCAAAGCTACAAAAAAAGTGAGAACCAGCAAAAGGTTGATTAGTATTACCAAAGTTAATCACATTTTGCAGACAGTCTTTGATAAATTCTTCTGTTTGACTAAATCTATGCTTGCTAGTAATTTCTAGTTTGCTAACAGCGTCAATAGCTGCTATAGCTTCACCTTTACTTTTGTTCTCAAAGTAAAAATTTAATGTATTGGTTTGGGAATATTTATCCAATACAACTAAAGGATCTATAAAATCAATCGGTATGGAAATACTAACCATTTGCCGACTGTGGTTTTCATAGCACTTTTCTTGAACGGCTAACAATAATTGATGCAAATCTTTATAGTCTAAAAAGACACTGCTGCGACATGGTGAGATTGTCATGGATGTATAAGTTAATTTTTTTTAAGTTATCTTCCTAAAATGTGATGAGTTGTGGTCGTATTTCTATAGGTAGCATATCCTGTTACCTTTAACCAGCCTCAAGTTTACTTAGTTATGGGTTTTCCCAGATTAGCTAATGTTTATGGCTGAAAATGTCAAGTCAAGTTTTGTTAACTAGCAGTAAACCAACAATTACAAAATTAGCATTTTTTGGTAATTGACTAGCGTTAAGTGTGGGGGTAAATTCTAAAATATTAATGAGAATACAAAATTAAAATGAAGTTGTGGAAAATAATATTTTAATAATAATCAACCGCAGATAAACGCAGATAAACGCAGATGATGATAGATGAATTTATTGATTTTATAATTCCATTTGGTCTACTATAAAATTAGTAAAATCCAGTTTTTAGTAATTGAAATTTTCAAAAATTGATGACTACAAATCAGCTATTAATACCTAAGAGTAAATTGTGGATGGCGGCCATTAAACCGCCCATGTATAGTGTTGCAATTATGCCGATCTGGGTAGGTTCGGCTGTAGCGTTTGCAGATACGAATAATTTTAATGGTGTGATTTTTGCGGTTTTTATGACTGCGGCGATTTTCATTTTAGCTTGGGAAAATATCAGTAATGATGTGTTTGATTCGGAAACTGGTATTGATAAAAATAAACATCATTCTTTGGTGAATTTAACTGGTAGTAAACAGTTAATGTTTTGGTTGGGTAATTTGTTTTTGGTTTTGGGTTTGTTGGGAATATTGGCGATCGCCTTTTTGCAAACAGACCCCATGGTAATTGGATTGATTTTACTATGCTGCTTTTTAGGTTATATGTACCAAGGTCCTCCTTTTCGGTTAGGATATCAGGGTTTAGGGGAATTTCTCTGTTTTTTTGCTTTTGGGCCTGTGGGCATGAGTGCAGTATATTACAGTCAAACTCAAACTTGGTCAATTACTAATTTAGCAGCTTCTGTAATTGTGGGAATTGTTACCAGTTTAATTTTGTTTTGTTCCCATTTTCACCAAGTTGAGGATGATATAGCAGCAGGAAAGCGATCGCCAATTGTCCGTTTGGGAACTGCAAAAGGTGCAAAGGTTTTAGTCTGGTTTACAGCTATTATCTATCCTTTTATTTTGTTGTTTGTGGTCTTAGAATTTTTCCCAGTTTGGACGTTGTTAAGTTTTTTCAGTTTGATTTTTGCGTTTAAATTATGTCGTCATGTTTTAGCAAATCATCATTTACCTGATCAAGTTAGCAATTGTAAGTTTATTGCTGTTGCTGTCCAGTTTTGGAGTTGTTTGTTATTCGGTTTGGGTTTTATATTGGGGTAAGATGATTGGCGTTGCTGAATTGGCCTATGATTTTTGGATGTAGAGACGTTCCATGGAACGTCTCCACAAAGAACGTCTCTACAAAGGTGTTAAACGTATGGGAAATTATTTTCATCCCTAAAATCAGCAACATCAGATTATTTTTTGGGGTGGGTTTTCCCACCTTATTTATTTTTAACGAACCACAGAGACACAGAGTACACAGAGAAGATGGTTTATCAGTTCTTTTTTAAATATATTCAGCAAAAGTTTGTTCGTCCTGTTATTACTAATCATGGTATTTGGGAAACAAGGGAAAGTATTATTATTCGGCTAATTGATATGAATAATAATGTTGCTTTTGGTGAGGTTTCCCCTATTCCTGGGTTTGGTTCAGAAACTATAGAACAAGCTTTAGATTTTTGTCGTCAATTACCCACGGAAATTACTTCAGATATTATTTTTAATGTTCCCGATAATTTACCTTCCTGCCAGTTTGGATTTGAATCAGCATTAGATAATTTACAGGAAGATCAAGAATTTAAGAGTTATGAAAATTTGAATTATAGTGGTTTGTTACCAGCGGGTAAAGATGCTATTGATCAATGTTTTATTTTGTGGGAACAGGGATATAAAACTTTTAAATGGAAAATTGGTGTTGCGGAAGTAAATACAGAAATAGAAATTTTAAAGTTGTTAATTTCTCAGTTACCATCATCAGCAAAGTTGCGTTTAGATGCTAACGCTGGACTTAGTTATAATGATTCTAAATTGTGGTTGAAAATATGTGATCAGTTCCCTAAAAAAATTGAATTTCTTGAACAACCATTATCTGTTGATAAGTTTGCGGAAATGCTAGAGTTGAGTAATATTTATCATACAAAAATTGCCTTAGATGAATCTGTCGCTACATTACAACAACTAAAAGAATGTTATCAAAGGGGATGGCGTGGTATTTTTGTGATTAAACCTGGTATAGTTGGTTCACCATCAAAGTTAAAGAAATTTTGTCAACAATATCAAATTGATATGGTATTTTCATCTGTTTTTGAAACTGAAGTAGGTAGAAAAGCTGCACTAAAATTAGCAGTAGAATTATCTAATAATAACCGTGCTTTAGGTTTTGGTGTTAGTCACTATTTTAAAGAACAAAAATCAAACTGGTTAGAAAATTTATGAATGAACCTGGGGATTTTCTCAAACAGCTAAAAAATTATCATTGGTTAATTGTTGAAAATAGTCATGAATTTTATCAAATTGCTACAAATTTATATTTAGAATTAATTGAAATATCTCAAAATAGAACACCTCCAAAAATTATTTTAGCTGAACGTGAACCAGTTAGATTTTTAGCTAGTTTTATTGCTGCTTGTGCCGCTAAATGTCCCATTTTTTTGTGTAATCCCGACTGGGGAAAAAATGAATGGGAACAGGTTTTAAATTTAGTCCAACCGGATATTATTTGGGGATTTGATCATGAATTACCATCAGCAATTACCCATTACCCATTACCCATTAGCAATACTATCATGATTCCCACTGGTGGTTCATCGGGAAAGATTAAATTTGCTATTCATACTTGGGAAACATTAACAGCATCTGTACAAGGATTTAGAGAATATTTTCAAATTAATTCTGTTAACTCATTTTGTATTTTACCAATGTATCATGTCAGTGGTTTAATGCAATTTATGCGGAGTTTTACCACTGGGGGAAAATTAGTAATTACTTCATTCAAAGAACTTGAATCTCCATCAATAACTAATATCAATCTTAGTGATTTTTTTATATCTTTAGTTCCCACACAACTACAACGTTTATTAAAGAATCCAGAATTAACAACTTGGTTAATTCATTTTAAAACCGTACTTTTAGGAGGTGCGCCACCATGGGAAGAATTATTAGAAAAAGCCAGATTTCATCAGATTAGATTAGCACCTACCTATGGGATGACAGAAACAGCTTCTCAAATTGCAACTTTGAAACCTGACGATTTTTTAAAAGGTAAAATTAACAGTGGTAAAATTCTTCCCCATGCAAAGATAACAATTAATGATTTAACAGGAGATATTAATATTCAAGCTAAATCTTTAGCTTTAGGTTACTATCCCCAACTTTGGGAAAATTCCCAGAATTTATTAGTTGATGATGTTGGTTTTTTAGATGCAGAAGGATATTTACATATAATTGGACGTAGTAGTAATAAAATTATTTCTGGTGGTGAAAACATTTACCCAGAAGAAATTGAAGCAGTAATTAGACAAACAAACCTAGTTATAGATGTTTGTGTAATTGGGATAGTTGATCAAATTTGGGGACAAGCATTAACAGCTATTTATATTCCTAAAAACCAAAATATTTCCAGTTTAGAAATTAAAAACCAACTCAAAACCCAACTAAGTAAATTTAAAATTCCCAAACATTGGATTTCCCTACCGAACTTACCCCGCAATAGTCAAGGTAAAATCAACCGTCAACAACTGCAAAAAATCGCCAGGAATTTTATTGATAACTCCTCTCACAATTCCTAATTACATAATCTCCTCCCTAGACTTTCTTCTCTCTGCACCCTCTGCGTCTCTGCGGTTCGTTTCTAACCAAAAAATAATCTCATCTGGTAATTCCTGCTTACTACGACTATTCACATCTATACAAACGTGCCTAGTCATAGCCTTAGCAACCATTACCTCATTTACGGTAATTTCATAGGCAATGTTAAATTTATCAACACTTATTTTCTGTGGTATTAAACTAATCATTAAATCATCACCGCAATACATGGGACGTAAAAAATCTACATTTGCGTGAACGATAGGAAAAGCAACAGAAGGGTGTGTAAAAAAAGTTTTGATATTTATACCAGATTGCCGTAGTGATTCTTCGTAAGCCTCATGACAGATACTTAAACTATTAGCAAAATAAACCACTCCAGCAGCGTCAGTATCTGGAAATCTCACAGTTCTTTGATAGGTAAAAATCATCTTCTCAAAAACCTCAATTAAAATAAAAAGCAGGTTGAAAATACCTGCTAGACAAGTTTATTTTACTCTAATAACAACCATTAACAATTTAAAGGGATGTATATATCTTCAGAATTGGGATTAAGATAGGGATGCTGAATATCAATTAAATGCTGGGCAAAATGCTCATCTATAATTCGCATCCTTTGTTCAATGGCATTTTTACCTTTTTCCCAAGCTTCCAATAAAGCATTAGCAACAATTTGACAACGGTTCATCCCAAAACTTTCTTGTGCTGTAAACGTCTGATTTGGTTCTTCTGCTAAACTCAGTCCTGGGGCTAAAAATTTGGTAAATAGGGGAATTTCTGGAGAAAAATAACCTTGATATTGTTGATAAACTTTCTGAAGAATTTGATGAATTACTGGATAATTTTCTCTTTCAAAGTGAAGTACACCAGCGTCATAACGTCCATAGTTACCAGGGTTATAAATAACTTGGAAACTAAAAGGAATGTTAGCTTGATTAAGTTGTTTTGTGAGGGTATCCATGAGAGCGATTGCACCTAACGGAGTGATATTAAAATAAATTCTCCCCACTCCTGAGTTCGTTTCTGTTGTAATTTGCTGTTCCTGTCCTAAATTACTAACTGCTACATAATAACCATTTTGAAGGCGATTTCTAGGCATCCAAATATCAATTAAATTCCCAACTTTCAGAGACTTTTTCTGCTTTTTGAGATAACATTCCGGTTCAACATATAATGTCAGGTTATTTTTAGTAACGGCGATACTATGATCTGGTTCTATTCTTAACACTTGCCAGTGGGAATCATAATGGCCATTACCATGATTATGTTGATGTAATTGCTCATAAAAATCCCAATCAATGCCTAGATGATAATTTGCTTCTAAACTCTTTTGGGGTGAGTAATTTTGGACTTGAGTATTTACTGATAAAATTTGTTGTAGTGAGCCATTGTAATAGATACCATGGACAAAATTTCTTAACAGTAGAGCTAGATATTTATGCTGTATATCTTGTGAATTTTGTTGAAATCTATTAGCTACTGTGACAGGGAGTGAAAAAGGTTGATAATTAGGGTGTTGAATCGAAAAGTTAGGCGAAATCTGAATATTGGTGGCAATATCAAATAAAGAGTTAAGAATTTGCTTGGTAGAGCTATCTAACATTAATAAATTTGCACCTCCAAAGTTAGAGTATTCTCTAAAATACTATCTATAAATTTAACAACCGCGCAGACGTGTTTTTTCGTAATAAATCCTGAGTAGTTGCTTTTCTTGTGTAGGTTGAGTGGTGGTTTTAAACCCGGTAATAGGTTGCAGAATTTCGGAGAGAGAACTACCAAAAATAGTTAATACTGCTTGTTCTGGCATTGTTAACAGGCTTTTAGCAACTTCTAACATACATAAGTGGCGATTATCAAAGTATTTGTGATACTCCATCGCATTTTGAATGTGATGTGTTAGTGCTAAACCTGTGAACTGAATTACACGCAAAATAAAGTCCTGATGGTAATCCAAAATCATAGGAAAATTATGAATATAAGTGCGGATTACTGCCAAAATTGAAGGTTGAATCACCTCTAAAGGGATGATTGCTAAATGTAGAGATTCTTCTAATTCTAAACTGGGATCTGTAACTAAACTAGATAGCCAAACTTTGATATAACTGGCTAATAAAGTACCCAAGTCAAAAGCTGGATCTCCCCAAGCGCAAGCTTCCCAATCTATAAACTTCACTAAACAATTATCTAGTTGTTGCCAACGGGAATGAAGTAAAATATTGTTTAACTGTAAATCGTTGTGAGTTAAACAACAAGGTTTCCATTCATAAGCTAAGTCAGCGATCGCTGATTCTAAACTTTCATATTGCTGATAAATAGCATGAAATTTAAGTGCTTCGGTGGGAATCTTACCAAAAATGTCTTGATTAATGGAACTTATTCCCTGAGCAGGGTTGTAATAACGATAACGAAATTCTCCCTGGGGAGCAGTATCCATGAAATCACGGTACTCTCTTTTTTGGCAGGTGGAACGATGTAATCCTGCTAATGTAGCACCGATGGCGTTAGCAATTTCCAGAGGGAAAATACCGTTATTTTCATAAAATTTCTCCAATTCCATGTACTCACTGAAGTAGTTACGGATGAGGAGAGAATTTTCTAGATCAAAATGGAGCAATGATGACGATATTGCGGAGATGTTACCAAGAACTGGGAATTTCTGGAGTAATTCATGAAATAGCCACTCATTAAAAAATTCATGGGTGCTGCTATCAGCATGGGTGTGATTTTCTTGTTTAACCAGTAGTTGATGATCATCTGCTAGTTTTACCAGTAAATTCCGATTGTTCCTGCCACTTCCTAACCATTCATGTTCATATAATGCCCCATCTTCTACGCTATACAGACCTGCATTTTGCAGATACTGGATAACATTTTCAGAAGACAGTGATAATCTCATGTATTATTTTCCTAGTCGCTTAAATTGCTGAGAGAATTACTTAGGTAAGGGCTGATTTATGCTGATAAAGATTGGGTAGATAGCTACAAGGTAGCAAATCTTAAATCTTGATTGTTACTCTCTAGTAATATCTTATTTATGTGCTGAAAACCTGCCAAAATGGCAAAATTACCTTTATTTTTCCTTTAAAGTATACTGACAATAGCATAAAATCTTTACACTACTGATAATACTAACTCTAGTATATATAGAGTTTTATATCTCCATCTTCTTGATAGTAATTTTTACTAATTAGTTAATCAATCTCCATAGATATTTTCCACTCTCCAAGAGTTTTTTTGCTGTCCCCTTGGATATGTCATAAAAATTACGCTCTATTTTTTGATATATTTGTACTATCAAAGAAATGATCGGCAGGTAAATATTGCAATTTACACCATTATACTACTGAGGAGAGAAAATTTGATTAACCATGATTACTAAAGCCAAGACACCAAAAATAACCATCAATCCTGCGGGCATAAATTTACGTGTTTTAGCAAATCTAAAGGCAAAGAAAATTACTAAAAATCCAGTGATAAAACCTGCTAAAGTTAAACCCCAGGTGAGTCCTTGTAGTTGGCAGTAAGCAGCAATGATTATGGATAAACCACTAATAGTACCACTAATGAGGGAAACTTTACTTTTAACTTGAATGTAGCCAATGATGCCACCAAATAAGACTAAAATGCCGTAGCTAAAAGCGGCAATTATACCTAAATTCATTGTTACAGCCTATGTTGATTGAGATTTTACTTTTAGAGTTAGCAGACAATTACAGTTAATGGATGATCAGGGAATGTCTACCGTTCACACCAAAGTTCAATTTTTTCAGCGTCAAGCAGCATCTCTGTTACTTTACCAGTCAGTGTTGCAAGGCAAAGTAGCGATCGCCTTTCTAGATTTGCTACAAGCTATACGTTACACTGACGCAGACGGCCGCGACTGTCTCCAAGCATACGGTAATTATTTTCAAGCTTTGGCAGCCAGTCAACAAACTTGGGAAGAATACCTAATAAATCAAATTCTCATTGCCGATAACCCCTTTACTAGACTAGCTCAACAGCGAGAATTTACTGATTTACCAATGGCGTTAGTTGCAGCGGCAAAACATGATCTACAAGTATTACAAGATTTATATGAGTGTAACAGTGCAGTTTTGAGTGAGTGGGTACAAATTATATCTCATTTGCCAGTTTCTCCCGTTGTCTGGTATCAAGAACCTGAACATCCGGCAATTGATAGCAACTTGGTTGAATTTTGGCAACAGTTAGAAACTTGGGGGGATGCAGTTTCAGATTTAGCCAGTTATTATCATCAGCACGGAACAGGTTTATTTGCTCAATATCGGGCTTTTAGATGGCAAAATGAACAATTGATCGGTATTTCCTATCCAGATCCGGTTAAACTTAATACCCTGGTAGCTTATGACTGGCAAAAAGAAACCTTGCTAAAAAATACCAAGTTTCTACTGTCGGGACAACCAGCCCTACACGTATTACTCTATGGTAGTCGGGGTTCAGGTAAATCCTCTTTAGTAAAATCCTTACTAAATGAATATAGCAAACAAAATTTACGCTTAATTGAGGTCGCAAAATCTGAATTGCATCACCTACCGAAAATTGTCGAACAGTTGCGAGGAGTACCACAGAAATTTATTATCTTTGTAGATGACCTTTCCTTTGAAGAGGATGATAATGCTTTTAAAGCCTTGAAGGTAGTTTTAGAAGGAGGTATAACCGCTAGACCGGAAAATGTAGTAGTGTATGCTACATCTAACCGTCGCCACTTAATTAAAGAGTATTTTAGTGATAGACCTACCCCTAAAGATAAGGAAGAAGTTCATGGTTGGGATACAATGCAGGAAAAGCTTTCCTTTAGTGATCGCTTTGGACTGACCTTAACCTTTGAAGCCGCAGATCAAACAACATATTTACAAATAGTCCAGCACTTAGCAACACAAGCGGGCATTAATATTAACCAGGAAGATTTAGAATACAAAGCTTTACAATGGGCCACTCGCCACAATGGCCGTTCTGGCCGGACAGCAAAACAATTTATTGACTTTTTAAAAGCGGATTTATCTGCCCATAATCATAAAAATCAATCATAATTACTGACATTCAAAAAGACGTGAAAACTGATGACTTTAATTACTACTAATTCCCATCAGGGTACTACGATCAAAACCAGCAAAATGCAATCAGGAGCAGTCAGCAATAGAGTAATTTTAGGTATAGCTGCCTTCAGCGTAAGTTTTGGTTTAAGTCTTGTCCCTAATTGGGATATTACACAAGCCTTAATCACAGGTATAATTACCGTATTAGCAACCTATTCAGCCGCCCTATTTGTTGATAAGAGACGCAGAAACTATGAGCTACTTGTTTTAAATTCCCTCCATAGAAAAATCCGAGAGCTAGAAGGTTTAAAATATCGAATTGTTAGAGAAATTCAGCAAGTAGAACAGCATAAAATCATTCTCTACACAGAATCACAAAATCTACAAAATCAAATTATAGACTCTCGGAATCAAAGAGATAGTATTCATAGAGACTTAGGTAGTTTTGCCGCACAAAAAAAGCAATTAGAAGTAGAGATACTTCATCTAAAAACCGAACTAGAACAAATAAATAATAATACCGCAGAACTTAAACAATACTGTTCTGATCTAGCGGCAGAAAAACGCCGTCTAGAAGTTAATTGTAACGTCTCCCGTGCCGAAGTAAATCAAACGCAAGCTCAAATTGAAGCCCTTAAACAAGAAAAACAAGAAATTGAAAACAATCTAATTTTATCTAATAGACTCAAACCCCAACTAGAAGAAAAACTTCATGAATTACGTGTAGAAGTTGAAACATTAGAGACTAAAATATTTACTCAAACCAACTCGCTACAAGATACTATAAAAAATCAGGAAGTCATAGCAAATAACATCAAAAAATTACAAGAAAATAGACAATTACAAACAGAAGAAATAAACCAATTACAAAATCAAATTTCCTTACTACAAGATGAGCGAGATTCATTACAAAACGAAGTATGGGAGCTACTACAAAACTTAGAAAATCTAAGTCAAGAACAATCCAACGAATATTTACCAGAAAATGAAATTGAACTATTTCCCTTTGATGAACTTTTAGAAGTAACAGAACCTCATCAAAACAGTAATGAAAACTTACCCCCAGAATGGAATAAATTTTTAGATAACGTAGAATCTCATCAAATCAAAATATTAAAAGCCATAGTTCAGCAAGATGATACCAAAGCAGTGCTTAAACAAATTGCAGAAACACAAATAACCATGCCAAACCTGCTGATAGATTCTATTAATGAAATAGCTGACAATACCATCGGAGAACTCATCCTAGAAACCAGTGAAGAAACACCAGAAATTTATCCAGAACATTTGCTAAAAGTGCGAGAAATCATCAAAATTTATGACCAATCAGTAAGGTAAGTCCGCATCCAAATTAGTCAGATTTACTATCACTATAATATTGAAAATTCGACACATCTGATATACTATTCATCAACAAGATATCTTGACAATCAACTAATATCAGATACATGACAAAACAAAAAATATCAAAAAAAGTATCCACCGCTTTAATCAATTCCCTTGGTGCAGGAGTAGTCCCCAGAGTAGGACTAGAACACATAGCAGTAGGTAGAGAAAAAGAACTAAATAGTCTCCTCCAAAATCTGAATGACATATCAGAAGGTGTAGCCGCATTTAGATTTATAATTGGTAACTATGGTTCAGGTAAAAGCTTCATCTTACAAATGCTACGTAACCGAGCCATGGAACAAGGATTTGTAGTTGCAGATGCTGACCTATCCACTGGACGCAGACTAGCAGGAAGTCACAACGAAGGGTTAGCAACCTATCGAGAATTAATGAGTCATTTAGCTACAAAAACTCGACCTGATGGTGGTGCTTTAGTGGCAATTTTAGAAGGATGGATTAACAAAATTCAACAAGAAGTAGTCAAAGAAACAGGAATGCGTCCTAACGACGAAGGTTTTGATGAACAAGTAGAAACAAGAATTAGGGAAGTAGTTCACTATATTGAAGACTTAGTACACGGCTTTGATTTTGGTAATGTCATTATTGCTTATTGGCGTAGTTATCGCTTAGATGATGATGAATTAAAAAATGCCTCTTTGCGCTGGTTAAGAGGAGAATTTAATACTAAAACAGAAGCCAGAACAGCTTTAGGAGTGCGGGTAATTATTGATGATGAAACTTGGTATGACTACATTAAATTATTAGCTAAATTTGTCGCTGAAATAGGATATAAGGGATTATTAATTTTAGTAGATGAAGCCGTTAATTTATATCAAATTTCTACCACCGTTACCCGTGAGAAAAACTACAATAGATTGCTAGGAATGTTTAATGATACCATGCAATGTAAAGCCGAACATTTGGGTATTTTCATAGGTGGAACAAGCCAATTTTTAGAAGACCCAAATAGAGGACTTTTTGCTGACCCAGCTTGGCGTAGACGTACCAAAGAAAGCCGATTTGTCACCCAAGCCAACACACAAGAATATTTGGGGCCAGTGATTCGACTTAACCCATTATCTACTACAGAAATACTTACTCTTTTACAACGCCTCATAGAAATTCATAGTCTTAACTTTGGTTATAAACCAACATTAAATGACAGTAATTTACAAGCATTTATTCAAGAAATAACTACTCGTTTAGGTGCAGAAGCATTACTTACACCAGGGGAAATTGTCCGTGATTTTATTAGTATTTTGAATGTTCTTTATCAAAGTTCAGAAATTCAATTTAATGAATTAATTCACGGTACTAATTTTAAACCCACCGTTGCTGGTGAAGATAGAAATTTAGATGATAATATCGCAGAATTTAGCCTTTGATTTACAGTTGCTTTTCACCTATTTACTCCTGAACAATTGGTAAACCTAACCAGTCACTAAGTTCTTGAGCTAACCAATCAAGTTCTAAGGTACTAATAGAAAACATCTTATCCTTACTAGTATGAATTTCATACTTTATTAATCCTGCCCAAATAATTAAATAAGGTTGAGGAGTCATATTATAATATGTGATACTACGTTGTAAACGAATAATGTTTTTCCTCGCACTAGGAATTGTCGTATATCTTCTCATCCCAAATAATTCATGAGATAAAGAAATGTATTTCCTATTAATCAAAAGTCTTTTTCTCCCAAATTTACCCATCAAGACCACAAAAAATAACATAAATATATGAAGTGGAAGTAATAAGGTTGATAAAATACCCAGCAGAGGACCAAAAAATATTAGTGTTATATAAATTGGAATCACTGAGATAAAATACCAAATCAACATTACACCCAATTTAGATATTCCTCCTTGGGGGGGAATAATAATTTCAAGAAACTCAGTAGTTTGATTAAAAAAAATCTGGCTAGCAAAAGGTTTTTCTAAAGTGAAATCAAAATTATTAATAGGAAGATGAATTTGATTATTTTGTCTTGGTTGTTGTCTTTGTAAAGCTGCTAATGCTTTATCCGCAGAAGCCATACGTTGACTTAAAATTGGTTGAGTCATTTTTTGCAACCAACTACTAAAATGAGGAGTAATATTAGCAAATTCTTTAAATTGAATAACTAAATCTTGTTGTGGTAAATCTGCTGGATGTTGACCTGTGACTAAATAAATTAAAGTTGCACCCAAACCATAAAGGTCAGAAGCTGGAGTAGCTTTTCCACTAAATTGTTCCGGTGGCATATATCCATAACTACCAACAACAGTCATGGTACTATTAGTTCTGACAATAGTCTGTACTGAACCAAAATCAACTAAATAAACATCACCAACATTGTTACCAGAACGATTGGTTAATAAGATATTACTAGGTTTGATATCACGATGAATTACAGGAGGTTGCTGACTGTGTAAATATTTGAGAATTTCTAGTAAAGCTGTTGCTAATTGTTTAACTTCTTGTTCGTTAAAACTACGTCCTGCTTTTATTTGAGTTTCTAAAGATTGAGCAGGAATATAGCTTTGCACAAGTGCAAATCCTTTGTAGTTGGGAGCATCTAATTCAAAATAGTCTAAATAGCGGGGAATTGCCGGATGAGAAATTGATTTTAGGGTTTCTGCTTCCCGTTCAAATAACTTTAAGTCTTCCCATTGAAATTCATCATCAAATGTCAAGAGTTTAACTACAACTAATTCCTGTGTTTGTAAATCACGAGTTAGTAATGTCCTGCGTCCAGCTTTTTTCCCTAATTGCTGTTGTACTTCGTAGCGTTCTAATAAAATTTCTTTAGTAAAATCACCTAAATCTTGTTTTGTCATTTTCTTAACCTCACAACTTTGTTAAGTTATCAATTGATTATACCTTGCTAATTATACTCTGCCCGTAATTGTGCTGTAGTGCAAAACTCCATCATGAACAACAATACATTTTCTCAACTTGCACCGTTTATCCAGGAATATATCTACCTCAATAATTGGACAGAATTAAGACCCATACAAACAGCATCTTGTGAAGTTATATTTAACACAGATGCACATTTATTGATTGCTGCTGCTACTGCTGCGGGAAAAACTGAAGCTGCATTTTTACCTGTTTTAACTTTGTTACATGAAAATCCCATTCAGACTATTGGTGTATTGTATATTAGTCCGATTAAAGCTTTAATTAATGACCAATTCCAACGCCTCAATGACTTATTGAAAACCGCAGATATTCCGGTATATTCTTGGCATGGTGATGTATCTCAAAATCGTAAAAACAAACTCTTAAAAAATCCCCAAGGTGTTTTACAAATTACGCCAGAATCTTTAGAAAGCTTACTAATTAATAAACATCAAGAACTACCTAGATTATTTGCTGATTTACGATTTATCATCATTGATGAAATTCACGCTTTTATGGGTTCAGAAAGAGGTTATCAAATTATTTGTCAATTACAAAGATTAGGTAATATAACTAAAGTTCAACCCAGAAGGATTGGATTATCAGCAACACTTGGTGATTATTCTATGGCAGAAAAATGGTTAAGTTTAGGAACAGAAAAGCCAGTAATTACTCCAGAAATAGAAGCAGGAAAACGACAAATTAAATTAGCATTAGAACATTTTTTTATTAATAAAGATATTGATGAATCAGATTACGAAAAATATATTTTTAACATCACTAAATCCCGTAAATGTTTAATATTTGCTAACAACCGCACTCAAACAGAATCTATTATTTCTGATTTACGGAATATAGCCACAAATTCAGGATTCCCAGACATATATCATGTTCATCATGGTAGTATTGCTGTTAGTTTACGACAAGCTGCGGAAAATGCTATGCGTGAACCTAATCAACCTGCGGTGACAGCTGCAACTTTAACCTTAGAATTAGGCATAGATGTTGGTTATTTAGAGAGAGTAATTCAATTAGAATCACCCTTATCTGTGGCTAGTTTTTTACAAAGATTAGGACGCAGTGGAAGAAGGGGTGAAGCTGCGGATATGCGGTTTATTTGTGCTGAAGAAAAACCTTTGTCAGAAGATGATTTACCCAAACAAATACCCTGGCAACTTTTACAATCTATTGCAATTATTCAACTTTATTTAGAATCACGGTGGATAGAACCAATTCACCCAATTAAATATCCTTTGAGTTTACTTTATCATCAAACCATGAGTATTTTATCTGCAAGGGGAGCAATTTCACCTGCGGTTTTAGCTCAAGAAATTTTTAAATTAGCCCCATTTGCTAATATTTCCCAGGATGATTATAAGTTATTACTCAGATATTTAATTGATATTAATCATATTCAAAAAACAGAAACTGGTAAATTAATGATTGGTTTAGGTGGAGAAAAAATAGTTAATAAATTTCAGTTTTATGCTGTGTTTGCAGATAATCAAGAATATACTGTAAAACAAGGAAATACAGAAATTGGTAGTATTGTTATTCCTCCATCTGTAGGTAATCAATTTGGGTTAGCTGGTAAGAGTTGGGAAGTTTTGGAAGTTGACTTAAAGAAAAGGGTGATTTTGGTTACACAAGTTGAAGGTAAAGCTAATGGTAAAGATAATATGAATTGGCGTGGTGGAAGTGGTAATATTCATGGTCGAATTTTACAAAGAATGCGTCAGGTTTTGTTAGAAGATACAGAATATAGTTATTTACAAAAAAATGCTAAATTGCGTTTGCAGGAAGTGAGGAAATTAACTAAAAAAATAGGATTAGATAAACAAAATATCATTCAGTTGGAAAAAAATAAATGTTGTATTTTCCCTTGGATGGGTACGGTAGGTTATCGGACTTTAGAAAGGTTGATTAATTGTTTTTGTCGAGAGTCGTTAGAAATTAGTAGTATTGGGGGTGTAAATCCCTATTATTTGACTTTAAAAGTAGGTAAGGATAAGTTTTCTGATATTTATAATGAAATTGTTTCTTTATGTGAGCAGAGAATTAGCGCAGAACACTTAGTTAGTCATGCAGAAGCACCAGAATTACAAAAGTATGATCAATTTATTCCTGATGAGTTATTAAGGACAGCTTTTGTGAATGATTACTTGGATATGGAGGAGATGAGAAATCAGGTTTTAAAGTGGTAATTTAGGCAAAAGTAAAGTTATATTGAAACTAATTAAATATAAATACGCAGATAATTCTAAATTTTTGGTAAAAAATGTTTAATAGTTATCCTATTTCTACGAAAAACTCCAAATTTTTCGGTTAACCTATAAATAATACTATTCAAACTATTCAAAATCATCAAAATTACTATGCAAGTCCTCTTGTCTGAACCATTAACTACAGAAAAAATCACAGTAAAAATTGCGGATTTACCCGCATCATTACAAGGTCTTAAATTGGTACAATTGTCAGATTTTCACTATGATAATTTGCGGTTATCAGATCAAATATTAGCACAGGCGATCGCCATCAGCAACCAAGCAAAACCAGATTTAATCTTATTAACAGGTGACTACATCACCACCAGCACAGAACCACTGAAAAAATTCACTAAACACCTCAAAAATCTACAAAGTAATCACGGTATTTATGCAGTTTTAGGAAACCATGATTCGTATTATCAAAACTCTCGTTCTGAAGTTACCAAAGCACTGCAAGATATTGATATTCAAGTATTATGGAATCAAATAGCTTTTCCATTTGGAAAAGATTTACCAATAGTAGGACTAGCAGACTTTTATGCAAAAGAATTTAACCCCACACCAGTCATGAACCAGCTAGATTCTACAAAACCTTGTCTAGTCTTATCCCATAACCCAGACTCAGCCGAAATCTTAAAAAAATGGCGAGTAGATTTACAATTATCTGGTCATACTCATGGTGGACAAATCATTTTTCCTATCCTTGGACCAGCATTAAAAATTTATGAAAACATCACCAAAATAATTCCGGAGAAAATACGATATTCTTTACCTTTCTTAGTAGAAGGTAAACCTATTTTCTATCATTGGGAATGGTTACAAGGGTTACATCAAATAGGCAAAAATCAACTCTATGTAAATCGTGGTTTAGGAACTTATTTCCCAGGACGCTTAGGTTGTCCACCAGAAGTAACTATCATTACGTTACAAAGTTAATCAACAATACCTTGTCCAAATTGGAAAAAGTATTGATTTGTAGATTGGGTTGAATCATGAAACCCAACAAATGCTTTGGTTTGAACTGTCGCTACAAAAAATGGACAAAGTATTGAATAAACCAAGTTAATTTTATAACTTCCGCATATTATGACTGACAGGATCAAAACCTTGAGAAAACTTTGTACTGTCGTCATAAAAAGCACCAGCTAAGTTTGCACCATAGAACTTAGTGTAGTGCAGCCTAGCACCACGAAGATTAGCTTCAGAAAGATTAGAACCACATAAATTAGCTCTGGTCAAATTAGCTCTTGCTAAATTAGCTCTACTTAAATCTGCACCCCAAAGTTTAGCTTTAGCAAGATTAGCTCTACTTAAATCTGCTCCCCATAAGTTGATACCAGGTAAGTAAGCATCAATCAGTTTTATTCCTACTAAATGAGCAGATAAAAAATATCTCTCTCCTGCGGCATAGCGCCGTTTAATTTCTTCCGCATTCATTTGTATTTCACTGCCTCTCGCAACTATGAACAGCAAAACAGTGATCCATATCTCTGATTTAACCACAAATCAAATAGAAAAACAGTTATACAGTTATCAAACTCTTGCCCTTAATCCTGTATTTTCCTATGTCTTCTAGTACCATTAACAACAAATAAATTGATACCAGAAAAATAACTTAAAATCTCTTTATACACGAAAAGGTGCCTGAGTTTTTTGACCTACTCAGGCACTCCCCCGTATAACTCTATACCATACACTCAGTAATGCAACATTTAAAATCTTTGACATTGCTATAGGGGAAGCATTGCCAGGATTACCTGTAACAAACATAAGTGAAGTGGTATCACTCCTTGCATTGAATAAGAATATCTCTTTTAACACTGGATAGGTAGTGTGGAGAGTGACACTTTCTCAACTGACACCAGTTAAAAACGATGCAACTGAGATAGTAGCTAACAAGACAACAGCAGACAGTAAAATTTTTCTACTAATTGTATAAAAAATAAAAGTCTATAAAAACTGATAACTGATTACTGTTAACTAATAATTGAATTTAACCAAAACCTCCTCCTCCTGGGGTTTCAATTACAAAAATATCCCCCGACTGCATCTCCACCGTCGCGGTACTACCTACAATTTCCTGAGTACAATTTTCCCGCTGTATCCAGTTCTTTCCTACCTTTCCTGGTTTTCCACCATTTAACCCAAAAGGAGGAACAACACGATGGCCAGAAAGGATATTTGCAGTCATCGGTTCTAAAAACTTAATCCGACGAACTACCCCATCACCCCCGGAATATTTACCTTTTCCACCACTGTTTTCACGCAAACTAAAACTTTCCACCATTACCGGATAGCGCGTTTCTAAAACTTCAGGATCTGTTAATAAGGAATTAGTCATGTGAGTATGTACCGTATCCGTACCATCAAAATCAATTCCTGCACCAGAACCACCACAAATAGTTTCATAATATTGATATTTTTGATTACCAAAAGTGAAATTATTCATCGTTCCTTGGGAAGCAGACATAACACCCAAAGCACCATATAAAGCATCAACAATAGTTTGGGAAGTTTCCACATTTCCTGCTACCACTGCGGCCGGATAAATTGGATTTAACATACTACCTTCAGGTATGACAATTTCTAAAGGTTTGAGACAACCAGCATTGAGGGGAATATTATCATTAACCAAAGTTCTAAACACATATAAAACTGCTGCTTGAGTTACAGCTTTGGGAGCATTGAAATTACTATTTAATTGTGTAGATGTACCTGTAAAATTTATTTTAGCACTGCGATTTTCTTTATTTATTTTTACAGAAACTTGAATTTTTGCCCCATTATCCATCTCATAACTAAAAGCACCATCTTTTAAAACATCAATTGCTCTTCTCACAGATTCTTCCGCATTATCTTGGACAAACTGCATATAAAGTTGAACTGTTTCTAGTCTATATTGATTAACCATTTTTAACAGTTCTTGCATACCACGATTATTAGCAGCAATTTGAGCTTTAAAATCTGCTATATTTTGATCAGGGTTACGACTAGGATAGGGATGATTTAATAAATGTTCTCTAACTGATACTTCTTGAAATTCTCCCTCTTTAACTAAGAGAAAATTATCAAAAATAATTCCTTCTTCTAAGATAGTGGTACTATGGGGAGGCATAGAACCGGGAGTAATACCACCAATATCAGCTTGGTGTCCACGGGAAGCAACATAAAAAATAATTTGTGTATTTTCTGTATCAAAAATGGGAGTAATAGCAGTAACATCAGGTAAATGAGTTCCCCCATTATAGGGATTATTAGAAAGATAAACATTTCCCGGTTTAATAGTTTCCCCCACATCATTAATTAGACTGCGGACACTTTCACTCATAGAACCTAAATGAACAGGAATATGAGGAGCATTAGCAACCAATAAACCGCAACTATCAAAAATTGCACAGGAAAAATCTAACCTTTCTTTAATATTCACTGATGCGGCTGTATTTTGCAGTACAATTCCCATTTGTTCAGCGATAAATTGATAGAGATTTTTGAATATTTCTAAACGAACAGGATCAGGTTGAGAAATAGAAAACATAACTAATTTTCCTCCTTAATAAATAATATTTCTTTTATTCTCTTCTCTCTACGCTCTCTGCGTCTGGAGCGGTTCGATAAAAAATCATAATATCCCCAACTTCTCAATTATCAGAGACAAAAAAGAAGTCAGGAACTTGATTAAATCGTATCTGGATTAATATTTAACTCACGCAACTTTGCAGCTAAACGTTCTGCTCTTTGCTTTTCTTCTTCTGCTCTTTTTGCTTCCTCCTCCGCACGTTTAGTTTCACGTTCTGCACGCTCAATTTCACGCTTTGCACGTTGCGCTTCTCGTTCTGCTCTTTTAACTTCTAATTCTGCGGTTTCTTCCGGTGTAGGAACTAGATTTCCTGAAGGTGTAAAATACCTTAATAAACCCTCATAAATTCCCAAATATAAACATAATTGTTGACTCCATAAATGTCCTTTTTCATTAGGTTCAATAGGTTGATATTTACCATCTGATAAATGAAAACCAGCAAATTCTAAAGTATAAGGATCAAACCAAAAATATTCCGGTGTGCGGAAAGTTTCTTGATAAAGTTCTTTTTTAGATTCTCGATCAGTTTTTGCTGTAGTTGGTGAAAGAATTTCCACAATTACATGAGGATATTTACCGTCTTCTTCCCATACTACCCAACTTTTACGGGTTTTTTTCTCTGTTCCTAAAACCACAAAAAAATCAGGACCCCGAAATTTTTCAGTTTTCTTCTGGTTAGGGCTATAATAAATACTCAAATTTCCCGCAGCATAGAAATCTGTTCTATCTTTCCATAACCATTTGAGACATTTAATTAAGAGCATAATTTGCTCTAGATGTAATTCAGTTTCCACAGGTGGTTCATCACTATATAAGTCGCTGGGAGGAAAAATTAAATCTTCAGGAAAGAAGTTTTCTTCAGATACTAATTCTTGAGTAATCATCATGATATGATACCAAGTAGTTATTTATTGATTTTAGCATTAATTTGATATGTGATAAATAGCACTAAATCAAACTTTGCAAAATTAAATGATTCCGTTCAGTTAACCGTGCTTCCCAATTAGATTCTACAACAATTGTACTGATTTTCTCCACAATAATTGCAGCACCTTTAATAACATCTCCCGGTTGTAAATCTTCCCTTTTATAAACTGGAGTATCACACCATTTTTCATGAGTAAACATCTGGACTATTTCCACAGGTTCGGGTTTCTCCTCTAAACTTCTTTGACGCATAATTATAGGTTCTTCTGGAGTATCCATTTTCTGCACAACTTCCACAGAAATAGATTCCACAATTAAAGGTTTTTCTGCTTGAATGAAACCATATCTTGATTGATGTTCCTTTTCAAAATCGGTTTTCATTTTGAGAACATCTGTAAAAAAGTCAACCGTTAAAACTGAATTAGTTCCAGTATATTGCAAATTCACTTTATTAATTACCTCTAACTCTAAATTACTATCTTCCTGATTTAATTCTTGACGTGCTGCAATTTCCAAAGTTTTCATTAACTGCTCTAATTCAGGAATTAATGTTTGAGTTAAATGTTTTTCAACTCCTCTAATTTTATTTGCTCTCACATCAGCTAAACCCATACCATAAGCAGAAAGCACACCAGCAAAAGGGTGTAAAAATATCTTTTTCATTCCTAAAGTATCAGCAATTAAACAAGCAACTTGTCCACCAGCACCACCAAAACAACATAGTGCATATTGACTGACATCATAACCCCGTTGAAGACTAATTTTTTTAATAGCATTAGCCATATTTTCTACAGCAATAGCTATAAAACCAGATGCTACTTGTTCAGGGTTTCTATTATTTCCGGTGACAGATTTGATATTTTCAGCTAATTCTTGAAACTTCTGAATTACTATTTCTTTATCTAAGGGTAAATTACCATCATTTCCAAAAACTGCGGGAAAATATTGAGGTTGAATTTTCCCTAACATCACGTTAGCATCTGTGACTGTTAATGCTCCACCACGACGATAGGAAGCGGGACCAGGATTTGATCCAGCAGACTCAGGCCCAACACGATAACTAGAACCATCAAAATATAAAATTGAACCCCCACCCGCAGCAATGGTATTAATTGCTAATACGGGAACTCGCATTCTTGCACCGGCAATTTCTGAGTCTAATTGTCTTTCATATTCTCCTTTAAAATGAGCAACATCTGTACTTGTTCCTCCCATATCAAAGGTGATAATTGAATCAAAACCTGCTCTTTTACTGGTTTGCACTGCACCGACAATTCCCCCAGCAGGACCACTTAAAATACTATCTTTTCCTTGAAATTTATCTGCATCTGTTAACCCTCCATCGGATTTCATAAACATTAATTTAACGTTGGGTAAATGACTGGAAACTTGGTTAACATAACGCCGTAAAATGGGGGTTAAATAAGCATCAACGACGGTTGTATCTCCTCTGCTAACCAGTTTCATTAAGGGACTGACTTGATGGGAAATTGAGATTTGTGTAAAGCCGATTTCTTGGGCAATTTTGGCTATTTGTTGTTCGTGTTTTGGATAGCGATCGCTGTGCATGAAAACAATTGCACAACTTCTAATTCCTGTATGATAAGCTGTTTGTAAATCTTGTTTTACTTGTTCAAGATTTACGGGCTTTAATTCATTACCATTTGCATCATATCTTTCATCTATTTCAATAACTTGTTCATAAAGCATTGTCGGTAGAATTATTTGTCGTGCGAAGATATTGGGGCGGTTTTGATATCCAATTCGCAACGCATCTTTAAAACCTTTAGTAATTAATAAAACTACTCTGTCTCCATGTCTTTCTAACAGCGCATTGGTAGCTACTGTTGTTCCCATTTTCACAACTTCTATATTTTGATAGGGAATAGGTTCGTTAACAGCAATTCCCAGAATGTCTCTGATTCCTTGAATTACTGCATCTTCATACTGTTCAGGATTTTCTGATAGTAATTTATAGACTATAATCCATTCTTGGTTAGGGAGAGGTACAATTAAAAATCGTTGATTTTCGTTGGTAAGTCTATCTATGATTTTTTGGTTATTGGTGACAGCAACTATATCTGTAAATGTGCCACCTCTGTCAGCGAATATTTTTAACATGATGATTTTTTCTCTTAGTGCTGCTACTTTATTTATAGAGGATTTTGGTGACAGATGGGAACAAGCTATTGATATAAAGCAATTATAAAAAAATAGTTATCAGCATTAATAATTACAAGATGCTAATTTTTGTGTAACAAGATTTAGTGTATAATTAAATCAGTATATTTTTTACAACAGCAAAATTCATGCACCCATTTGAGAATATATTATCAGTATCAGAAGCAGAAATTGAACTAGAATTAAAATTTATTGCCGAAATTGGCTGGTCTGAATTTTGGTTAAACCCACGACGTTTAAGGGGTAGTGATTTTTTAATGCGTTGGTCTCAAGGTGTTTGGAGTGAACAACGTTTAACTGATGCTATTAACCAAACTAATCAGTTTTATGCAATTCCTTATGGACCCAGTGGAACAGCACCTACTGATGATGTCAGAGCATTTGAACTTTATTTTGAAAGACTAGAAGCTGCTGGACTGGGAACAGTAAAACGTCCTGATTTATTAATTTTTAAGATTGAACATAAACCTTATGTTGATAGTTTTTTAGAAAATATTGGTGGTAGTAAAGAATTACCTTTTATCATTGAAAGTGAATTACAACCACTGATTCAAAAAGCATTGATAGCAGTTGAATGTGAAAATTCCCTTTGGATTGCCGAAAAAATGCCAGATTATAATAAACAAATGAAACCACAAAAAAGACTTGGAGGTAAAATAGGACTAGCTAAAAATGCAGTTTTACCAACCGTAATTATCAAAGAAGAAGACAGGATTCCTTTAAATAAATGGCAAATTGAAAATAATGTTCCTATTCACATTTGGCACGTTTTCTTTGATAAAGCTTATGGATTATCTCTTAATCAAGCTGAAAACCTTGTAAAAGAAGGATTAATTGAACCCACAATTCAAACTTTTCAAGCTCCCGGAGGAGCAACAACTCAAAAAGCTATTTACAAATTCTATTACCATTATGCTTATCTTCTAGGAATTTCCACAGAAAAACCTACTTTAGTTCCTGATTATATAGAAGATAAAAATGGACATATCTTACCCTATGTAAAATTTACAGGTGGATCGCTTCATATTGACCAAGATGCTCTACAAATCCTCAGCCAAATGTAATAAATAATAAATTAGATAATAAATCATGATTCATCAAAAACTACCTACAAACTGGCAAGAAAGAGAAAAACTACGCGATAAAGGTCAATTTTGGACACCAGAATGGATTACCAAAGCAATGGTTTCTTACCTCACAAAATCTACAGATTTAATATTTGATCCAGCAGCAGGAAAAGGAGCTTTTTTCAATGCCTTACTACAAATAAATCCTAACATTAAATACTATGGAATTGATATAGATCAACATATTTTAAAAGATGAAATTTATCAAACAAATTCTTGCTTGGTAGAATTACGTGATTTTATCAAAGATCCTCCCCAACAAAAGTTTAAAGCAATTATAGGTAATCCACCTTACATTAGACATCATCGCCTAAATCAACAATTGAAGCAATTTTTAAAAGAGCTTTGCTTAAAAATTACAGGTTTTACAATTGATGGTCGAGCAGGTTATCACATTTATTTCTTGGTACAAGCATTAAATTTACTTGCTGAAAATGGTAAACTAACTTTCATTATGCCGGCAGATACCTGTGAAGGAATTTTTGCCCAAAAACTTTGGCAATGGATTAGTACAAATTATTGTCTTGAATGCGTTGTGACATTCAATGAAAATGCAACTCCTTTTCCTAATGTTGATACTAACGCAGTCATTTTTTTTATTAAAAATTCTGCCCCTATTGAGAAAATTAAATGGGTAAAGGCAAATATAGCTAACACAGATGAATTGTGTAATTTTGTGCAATCAAACTTTCAAGATAATAATTATAAAACTCTAGAAATCAATCATCGGGATTTAAAAGAATCTTTAAAAACAGGTTTATCAAGACCTCAAAAAAATTATAGTGATTTTAAATATCATTTACATGATTTTGCTAAAGTAATTCGTGGTATTGCTACAGGAGCGAATGAATTTTTCTTTCTCACTAAACAGCAAGTAGAAACATTACATATTCCCCCAGAATTTACTAAATTAGCAATAGGAAGAACCAGAGATGTTACAGGAGATATAATAACTCTTGCAGATATAATTAAGTTACAAGAAAATAATCGTCCCACAATTTTACTTTCTATCAACAGTGATCAAAATATTCCTGAATCATTAATTAATTATCTCCAAAAAGGTGAAAAATTAGGTTTACCTGAACGTCCATTAATCAAACAACGTAAATTGTGGTATAAAATGGAATCTAGAGAAGTACCACCAATATTATTTGCTTATCTGGGAAGGAGAAATTCTCGGTTTATCAAAAATGAAGCTGGTGTTTTACCATTAACCAGTTTCTTATGTGTTTATCCTATTTACACTGATGAAATATATATTAATAATTTGTGGCAAGCATTAAATGAACCAGAAACAATTGAAAATCTAAAACTTGTAGGTAAAAGTTATGGTTCAGGTGCGATTAAAGTTGAGCCTCGTAACCTTGATAAACTTTCCATACCAGAACATATCGTAGAAAAATATCAATTAAATCGGCAAGATAAAATCAGTAAAATTAAACAACTTCAATTATTTTAAATCATCAAAGATCCCCGACTTCTTCAAGAAATCGGGGATCCAAAACTAAGCTGTCACTTCTTCCTTAGCTGATTGCTGTAATGCAGCATACAACCTATTCAGTGCATTCACATAAGCCTGAGCCGATGCCACAATAATATCTGTGTTGGCTGCATGACCTGAAAATACACGGGATTCATAACGTAAACGAATCGTCACTTCTCCTAAAGCATCAATTCCCCCGGTTACAGATTGCACAGAAAATTCAATCAATTCATTCGGTACATTCATCACCCGATTGATGGCTTTATAAACTGCATCTACTGGCCCAGTACCGATCGCCGCATCAGTTAATTCTTCCCCGTTGGGAGTGCGGAGTGTCACTGTTGCAGTGGGTTTGGCGTTGCTACCACAGGAAACCTGCACCAACTCGACTTTAAATAAATCCGGTGCTTGTTGAATTTCGTCGTTAACGATCGCCTCTAAATCCCAATCAGAAATTTCTTTCTTTTTATCTGCAACTTCTTTAAACCGCACAAAGGCTTTATTTAAGTCATTTTCTGACAAATCAAGGCCCAATTCTTTTAACCGAGTCCGGAAGGCATTTCTACCAGAGTGTTTACCCAATACAATCTGATTATCGGTTAAACCAATCAATTGGGCATCCATAATCTCATAGGTGAGTTTGTTTTTTAACACCCCATCTTGGTGAATACCCGACTCATGGGCAAAAGCATTTGCACCTACAATAGCTTTATTTGGTTGTACCAACATCCCTGTTAAGCTAGAAACCAAACGGGAAGATTTATAAATTTGCTTGGTATCAATATTAGTTAATGATTCCTCAGAATCAGCCGGACGACCAAAGAAGGGGTTAAAATACTGCCTTCTCACGTGCAAGGCCATCACCAATTCTTCTAAAGCAGCATTTCCGGCTCTTTCCCCAATCCCATTGATGGTACATTCTAGCTGTCGGGCGCCGTTTTTCACAGCTTCTAAAAAGTTAGCAACAGCTAAACCCAAATCATTATGACCGTGGACGGAAATGATCGCTTGGTCAATATTGGGGACATTTTCTGTAATCCCCTTAATAATAGCCCCAAATTCGCTAGGAGTTGTGTAACCTACAGTATCAGGAATATTAACTGTAGTTGCACCAGCAGCGATCGCCCTTTCTAAAACTTGATACAAAAATTCTGGATCAGAGCGACCAGCATCTTCAGGAGAAAATTCTACATCATCGGTGAAGCTTTTGGCATAAGCCACCATTTCTTCAGCGATCGCCACTACTTCCGTCCTAGTTTTTTTCAGCTTATATTGCAAGTGAATATCAGAAGTAGCAATAAATGTATGAATTCTCCCCTTCGCTGCTGGTTTAATCGCTTCTGCTGCGGCTTTGATATCATCATGTCTAGCTCTAGCTAAACTACAAATCACCGGACCATCTTCTAAACCCACAGTCTGAGCGATTTTACTTACCGCTTCAAAATCACCCGGACTGGCAAAAGCAAAACCCGCTTCAATGACATCTACACCTAGACGAGCTAATTGTTTAGCAATAACTAACTTTTCCTCTATATTGAGAGTCGCTCCCGGACACTGTTCTCCATCTCGCAGTGTGGTATCAAAGATGATAATTCTGTCAGCTTGATTGCTCATTGGTTTACCATTGTTAAGTTTAGTTTTGTGGTGGGCTTAAAAAAAATACCTTGAACTTTATTTTTTAACTTGTGCTTTGTAAATAAATATTAATTTTACTAAGCTTCCGTTTTCTCTATTTGGTCTCTAATATCGTTCAAGTCTATATATCTATCCGTAGCATTACGTAATTCCCTCGCTATCATTCCTTCTGTTGACACTACTGTAATATGTGTATTCTTAGAACGTAATAGCTCAATCGCTCTTTCAAAATCTCCATCTCCGCTAAATAAAACTACTCGGTCATATTGGTCAACGGTATTGAACATATCGACAACAATTTCAATATCTAAATTTGCTTTTTGTGAATAACGACCAGAGACATCATCATAGTATTCTTTGAGAATTTTAGTCCGTACTGTATATCCCAAACTAATCAGAGCATCTCGAAAACCACGTTGATCTTGTGGATCTTTTAAGCCGGTGTACCAAAAAGCATTAATTAAGGTTGTGTCTGATTGCTCGTTCTTAAAATATTCTAATACTCGTCGCGGGTCAAAAAACCAGCCATTTTTTTGTTGAGCATAGAACATATTGTTTCCGTCTACAAAAATAGACAGACGATTCATGGGCAAAACCATAGAAATTTACACCTAAATAATAGATAAGAATGTAAGATTGAACAATAGATTATAGCAATTCTTCATTGGTAAGGATGCTAATATCTCTAAGGTAGTTTTCATGTATATGGTTGATTTTACCTTTGTTAAAGCATAAAATTAACTAACACATTCAAATTGATCCCTGATTTTTCAGCCTATCTCACCTCCTCTCTTACCCTAAATCCTCTGTGATTAAAATTTACCAAGAAAATTGATTAGTTTACAGTATTCTGATTCGATATTAGGGATATGCAATAAAGTCTGAAAAATGTTAAGTCGTTTATGGTAAGCATGATCATTAACAATATGCTTGTATAAAATAAAACAATACTTATTATATTCCCAAAACCATATAAATAACCCATAATAGTTAAGTTTACTCTCAAAGAGGTATTAACAGGATATTTTCCTAAAATCCAGCCTTTCAATAGGGATATAGAGGGTCAAAAACTTTCTATCAGGGGGAAAGAAAAAATATCCCGTTTTTGTACATTATTTATCTACAACCAGTAAATTGATTAAAGCATAGATTCAACCCGTGTTTATACTTAAAAATAGATAGTATTTATTGATGCCATAGCTGTTAAGCTTTTGCTTTACGTACAAAAGTTTCATTAAAGTTTAATGTCAAAATCTATATTACCGTTGCAAATGTGTATAAATAGGTAACAGTATTGTACTTATAAATAACCAGTAAAATAATATGGTAGAAGAACCTAAATATAGCTTAACTAAAAAAAATCTCTCCACTGCCAAAAATCAGCCCAGTAGATTTACAAAAATCAATATAACTGGAACATTACAGCAGTCGAAAACAATGGTAAGTTTCGGCCATCTGCTGGCGGGAGTCTCGGCCATAGTAGCAGGATTACTGAGTGCGACAGGGGGGAGTTGGGTACAACTGATAGAAAACCAAGCTGCAACTGCTTTTTTCCAAATTCGCGGAGCAAAAGCAACCCCCCAAGACATTGTTATTTTAGCAATTGATGATCAATCCATAACAATACCTGAACAGTATTACAGGACTAATAGCCAGAAATATAAACATTTGAAACCGCTGAGATCATTTCCCTATGAACGTATTGCCTATGCTCAAGTAATTGAGAAATTAATGGCAGTTGGGGCGCGTTCAGTAGCTTTAGACTTAGTTTTAGATAAACCCAGTAGTTATGGGGAAGCTGATGATATTCAGTTACAAAAAGTATTACAAAAATATGGTAGCAAGGTTGCCTTAGCAGCAGTTTATGAAGACTTTAGGACACATCAGGGCGAATTTGAACAACTCACCCAACCTCTAGAGCAATTCCGTCAAACTTCTACATTTATCGGTTCAGTCAATTTCCCTATAGAAGTAGATGGTAAGATACACCGTTTAAGCAGTGCATTTTCACCCGAAAAAGCTACAGCAGATTTAATTAATACAACAGCATTATCCTTTGGGCAAGCAGTATTAGCAGCATCACAAATTAATTACCCTCGACCACGGGGCGATCGCATTTATTTTTGGGGAAATAAACAAGCATTTCAAACTGTCCCTTTTTGGTTTGTTTTCGATCCAGAAAATTGGCATAACTATCTACAAAAAGGTAAATTTTTTGAAAATAAAATTGTACTGATCGGAGCTACAGCAAAATTAAGTAATGATTTTCATGCCGTAGCAGTTTCTCCCCATGAACCCATGGCCGGAGTAGAAATTCATGCTCATGCGATCGCCACTTTAATAGCAGATAAAACTATAGCTACAGCAATTAAAAATCCAATTTTTCGTGGTCTGTTTGTACTTTTCCTAGTGAGTATCACATCTGTAATAGTTACCATCAAAAAACAAGGTGTTCAAAGACTACTATTAAGTATAGCTATAGCCAGTTTGTGGGGAGGAATAAGTTACATTAGCTATATATATGGTTACTTAATGTTTCCGACTACAGTACCAATAATAGCAATATTTATGATAGGATTATCCTATCTAGGAACTGAAATAGCAAAAGAAAAAATCAACAAACAAAAATTATTACTTCTATTTCAAAAACATAAATCATCTCCTGTAGTTCAGGACATTATCAGTCAACAAGACGATTTACAAGAGTTTATTCAAAAAAGAGATTTAGAATTGAATGGAAAAATATTAAGCGGACGTTATAAAATCACCAAAGTTCTTGGTGCAGGTGGATTTAGTGAAACTTACGTTGCCGAAGATATACAACTTCCTGAACATCCAGAATGTGTAGTTAAACAGTTAAAACCAGCAACGAGTAAACCAGAAAATTTATCCCTGGCACGACGATTATTTAGTTCCGAAGCAAAAACCTTAGAAAGACTGGGAACACATTCCCAAATTCCCCAACTATTAGCTTACTTTGAAGAAGATGAAGAATTTTATTTAGTTCAAGAATATATAGTTGGTCATGACTTGGGTAAAGAAATAGTATCAGGTAAATGTGTAGCAGAAAATTCAGTTATCTCACTGTTAAAAGACCTATTACAAATTTTAAGATTTGTCCATGACAACGGTGTAATTCATCGAGATATTAAACCAGGAAATATTATTCGTCGTCATTCTGACTGGAAATTAGTATTAATTGACTTTGGTGCTGTCAAAGAAGTCAGTACCCAAATTATGGATAGCCTGGAATCAACAGCTTTTACAATTGGTATAGGCACAAAAGGTTATGCACCGAATGAACAATGTTTTGGTCGTCCTAGATACAACAGTGATATTTACGCCGTAGGCATGATTGGAATTAAAGCCTTAACAGGTATTTCCCCCCATGAACTCAAAAGAGATAGTTATGATGAAGAAGTCAAATGGATGGATCAAACAACAGTCAGTGAAGAACTAGCAGCAATTATTAACAAAATGGTTTTGGAAGATCATAAACAAAGATATAATTCTGCATTAGAAGTTTTAGAAGAATTAAATAAATTACCCACTCCCGATGACATAACTTTAAGTTCAGAAAGAAACTATCCATTAGAAGATCCATCTTCCATCGATCCTGATGCTCCTACCTCACCTTGGCTGAGAGATTAGTGAAGGATTTAGCAATCTCATAAAAAATAGGTTGAGTAACGACAGTTTCACCCAAAAATAGAAAAACACCCATTTAAAAACTAAATATTCTCCTCTTCCTCTTTGCGCCTTTGCGTGAGATACAAAAAAGGCGGGTGTGGGATTCGAACCCACTAACCTCTTTCGAGATACCATCCGATAACCCTAAATTCATCGGCCTAAAAAGACAAGTTACGAATCAGGGAAACCCGCCAAGAAAGATCAAGAATAAAATTGTATTTATCCTTCATCTGACAACTTACAGCAAAACTTATAATTCACCAGTAGCTAACATCTGAATAATGCGAGGAATACTAGGATCAAAACCTGCAAAATCCCAAGATAAAGGATCTTTTGGATCAACTAAAGAAATCCGGTAAGGTGTTAAGGTAACATAAACCGCCTTCACGTCAGGGTTGACTTTTTGCCGGTACTCCTTTAAAGCTTGACTAGGGTGTTTATTACCTGCCCAACTTTCTGAGTCTGTCCAAAAACAAACCACATCAGCTTTAAACTTATTCTGAATCATCCAGTCATAAGCCACACTGGCATCAGTTCCGCCAAAATTCTGATTACTAGCTTTACGAACCGCAGAACTAAAACTATCCTTGGCAGTAATTCCTAAATCTTTAAACTGAGTAGAAAAACCACGAATGGCATAATTTTTTTCAGCCTTAGCTGTCACTAACGCCATTGTTGTAGCAATTTCACAGCAACTCAAACCCATATCTGCAACCAAGCTACCCATCGAACCAGAAATATCTACCGCGTGCATAAATACTTTATTAGTCGGTTCTACCACCTCAAAAGAAAGTTCCACGGCTTTTTCTAAAATGTCCACAATGCGAGAAACAGGTTGCCAAGTCTTCTTACTGCGTCCTAAACTACCTCCAGATTGATAGGTTTTTAATGCTTTCAAAACATCAATAGGATGAATACGACCTTTTCGCAGATGTTCTTGGTTATTCAAAACTGCTTGTACACGTTCTAAATTTGCAGTTTCATCAGCACGTAATACATCCAATTGAGTCAAAGAACCTAAATTCCGCAACATTGCACCGATAGGCATTTCTTGAAATAACAAATTCCAAGCTTGTGTGTCCATTTTGCCCACAGGTGCAGCCATTTCATGGGTTAACCTTCCTTGAGAAATAGCAGTATGGGTTTCGCTAGGGTTGCGCTTTAACCACTCATACCACCATATCTGCGCTAAGGCATCTGATGGTATTTCTACGGGTAACTCATCCCAACCTTTTACCACCCAATTAAATAGTTGACGGTGATTTTCTGTAGGTGGGTTAACGTGAAACAACCGCAAAGCATCACGATTAGTAAAACCTTGACGTTGTTGATATTTCAAAAGTTGATAAGCTAAACCTTTGACATCTTCCCTTGATAGCCAAGTTTTACCAGCTTCACGAATGACTTTACCAAAACCCCGCAAAGATTTAGTGTAATTCAACCATTCATAAAAATGGCTACCTGTTCTGACAACTTGGGGAAAAATTTCCAGAAATGCTTTTTTTGCCTCTGGAGTTTCCCCCATTGAAAGTAATACTAAAGCCAGAATCGGCGCACTGTTATTAATGGCGCGGCCATTACTAGCATAAAGAATTTCTTCGGCTACCTTTTCAGGATTTTCTGCAACTGCTTGTTTAATAACATCAACAAAATCTTCTGTTAATTCTTGTTTGCCAGCATAGTATGTACTTTGTGCTGTACCAATTAATAAACAACGGCGCAGCATTTTCCAAATACCAGCATCAAACATATAGCCGCCACTACGACCTTTAATCATTTCCTTTTCCCGTCCCGGAATAGGTTGATTTTGAGGTGTGGCTGTTTTGTTTTTAGTAAAGAAATTATAATTCATGGCTTCTTCTCCCGGCCTTTTCAGGCAATTTTGAGATTCCACAAAGTGGAAGGTGGTGGAGCAGGATTTGAACCTGCGAATATCTCGATAACCCTCAATTCGTCGGCCTTTGCAGGCAAGGTTGTGACTAAGGATATAAAATGAAATGCCTTACCACTTGGCTACCCACCACATAAAAAAGTTAGAAGTTTAGAGTTGAGAAATTAGAACCAAAGTCTAAAATATCAAATTAATTGGGTGGCAGAGCGGGATTTGAACCCGCAACTTCCCGCGTGGAAGGCGATAACCCTCATTCGTCGGCCTTTGCAGACAAGGTATGAATAAGGATGTTTTAGGTGTTCTACCATTTGAACTACCTGCCACATGATGAATTTTGGATTTTAGATTTAAGTTTGGCGCGGGAAGCAGGACTTGAACCTGCGACAGATGAATTAACGATAATCCTCAATTAGTCGGCCTTTTCAGGCAAGTTTGTCAACCAAGGAATATGGGTTTTACCCCTTTCACTGCTCTACCAACTGAGCTATTCCCGCACGTAAAAAGCCAAAATCTAAAATTGTTTTGGGTGTAGCGGAGCAGAAATTTAGTCTGCATCTCCAGGATTGGTTATTAAGGGGGTTTAAATCAATAAAGGTTCAAATTTTACGATAACCCTTAATATTTCGGCCTCAAAAGGCAAGATGGGCGCTCTAGCATTTGAGCTATCCGCTACTGTTTATCGCTAACTCCTTTGGGAATGTCGCTTGTAGTATTACTGTAGTATATGTATTTTCCTATGTCAAGTCCCCAGAGAGAAAATTTGGGTTTGATTGATAAAATAGATAAATATTGCTATTTTCCCTTAATGTATAAGCTTTTCCAGTGGTCTTGACTTGATGGTTTGCCATCATTTTGCCAAGATATACAAAAAAATGTCCAAATTTTTGCCAAGATAATAATATTATTTTGCAAAAATTCACTTGGCAAAAATCAGCATGAGTGAAAAAACCATAGAAAATTACGGGAAAAGTTTTCTCGTTCTCATTTTACCGATATCGTTTTTGATTGTTGTCGTGGTTAATACCTGGAGGTATTTACTGATAGGGTTGTTGGTGCTAATGGTGATTAACCTTTGGCAGCAATACAGGTGGGAAAAGTGGTGTGAAGGTGTTAACCCACTTTTTTATCAGTTAATTCGGGAAAACCAAGGAAAGATTACACCTGTTGATTTAGCTATCAAAGGCAATTTTTCTGGGAAAGAGGCAAAACGCTATTTAGAAGGCAAGGCAAAGGAGTTTGGCGCTAGTGTCCTAGATGCTGACAATGAAAGCCCTTCCTATTACTTTATAACTGCCAGTATTCTTGGCGACATCCTTGATAGTAGTGAAGCAACTGAAAAACTTCCGGTTCGTCCTGTAACAAAGGAGGCGCGATCGCTCTTAGCACCGCCTCCACAAGTTGCAGAACAAAAAGAGGAGGAAAAACAACCAGAATCATTACCGGAAACTACTGAAGAAAAACCACAAAAACCTCTGGAAGAACAATTAGTTTTTGGTTCTTTGATCCAATCTGAGTTAGCCAAGCGCTTGGGTGTTTATTCCAGCACAATTTACAAACGGCGTAATGATCCAGATTTTCCTGAATGGACTCGTAGCCGTGATCCAGATGGAATTGCTTGGACTTTCTCCCGTAAGAATAGGGAGTTTTTCCCTGTGGAAGAATAGGTGACTGGGTGACTGGAAAGAATATTTACCTGTTACCTATTTATTACCCATTCCCACTGCTTCACTGATGGAATTTAAGCCGTTTTCTTCTAGTTTGGCTAACAAACCAGTAAGAATGCGGCGTACCATCATTGGACCTTCATAAATCCAACCTGTATAGGTTTGAATGAGACTAGCACCTGCTGTAATTTTTTCCCAAGCATCCTCAGCGGTGAAAATTCCACCAACGCCAATGATGGGTATTTCTCCTTGGGTTTGTTGATAAATAAACCGGATCACTTCTGTAGAACGCTGTCTTAGTGGCGCTCCACTAATTCCTCCGGCTTCTTCTTGGGGTGTTTTTCCGGTTTTTTCTATGATTTGAGTTTTTAGTCCTTCGCGGCTAATGGTGGTATTGGTAGCGATTAAACCAGCTAGTTTGTAGGTTTTGGCTAAATTGATAATGTCGCTAATTGCTTGCCATTCTAAATCTGGGGCAATTTTCACAAATAAGGGTTTTTTTGATGTGTTTTCCCTTTGTAATACTTCCAGAATTTGACTAAGCATGGTTGCATCTTGGAGCGATCGCAATCCTGGTGTATTCGGAGAAGAAACATTCACAACAAAATAATCACCTAAATCTTTCAGTAGGCGAAAGCTCTGTAAATAATCCTCTGCTGCCGCTTCCAGGGGTGTAATTTTAGACTTACCCAAATTTATGCCTATGGGTATAGAACTAGGTTTTTCTTGACTGAGGGATGTTAATTTTGTTGCCATGGCAGCTGCACCAGAATTGTTAAATCCCATCCGATTGAGAACAGCTTGATCTAAAGGTAAGCGAAATAACCTTGGGGATGGATTACCTGATTGGCTATAATAAGTAATAGTACCCAATTCCGCAAAACCAAATCCAAAATTTGACCAAATAGAAGATCCTACTCCGTCTTTATCAAATCCAGCGGCTAAACCTACAGGGTTAGGAAAATTTACACCAGACAAATTTTGTTCCAGGCGTGTATCATAGAGGCACAAAGACTTTTGCAGTTGGGAATCTAGCCATCTAGCAACCTGATGAGAACTAACATTTGACAGTGAACTTAAAGTATTGATGGTCTGATTGTGTAACCACTCTGGATCGGTTTTCACCAGAGTAAATAAAAGAGGACGAACTACTGCTTTATAAATATCCAATGTAGGTTAACATCTACCAATTATTACAATAAATATCAGATACCAAATTCAGGACTGGTCTGAATTGTTTTCAGGGCATCCTTAATAATATTACTACAACCTATGTCCACGGATAATCAGATGGGGCAACCAATCAGGCCCAGAGCCTCCGAACAACAAATCCTATCCTTGGGGAAAATTCTTCAAAGTCTCAGAGATGAAGAAGATTTAGACGCGCTCATAGAAACTACAGTTACTTACTTGAGAGAACAGTTTGACTATCAGTTTATCTGGATAGGTATTTATGATCATGTAAGTAAGAAAATACATGGAAAAGGTGGTATCACCCCTGATGGGGATATGAGTTTTTTACGAAGATCGGTAATAGTCAAGCAAGGCAGTTTAATTTGCCAAGTCATCACAGAACTATGTCCTGTCGGTGTAGCTAATTTACGGAGAGAATTACGCGCACCGGAATGGCAGGAAATAGCAGTTAAATATAACATCCAGGGAACAATCTTTTTGCCAATTCGCTACAAAGATAATTGTTTGGGTGTCATCTTATTGGGTTCACTACGTTGGGGGTATTTATTAGCAGGAGAAGCCAGAGCCAAAATGCTAATTGTGGTTGGGGAATTGGGCTTAGTGCTTTATCAACACCAAAAACAACATAAATCCCTAGAAAATGCCAATAATTCCGCAACTGAATCATTATTGCAACTTTTAGAAAATTTGCGCTCTCTTGACAGCATTGACAAAAAACTAGAAGCCGCAGTAAAGGCAACCGATCAATTTATCTCTCCCTCACGCACCAGCATTTATTGGTTTGAACGGGAAGGAAATTATTTCTGGTGTCGGATGAGTAGCCAGCTTGTAAATATAGGTCGTAACTGGGAAAGTAAAAAGGTTTCAGCAGGTATTACGGCACAAGAATTAAGTGATGTTTATTATGCTTTAGCAGTGAATCAGCTTGTCTGGCTGAGTGAATCTGGAAGTTCCTTAAAAAGTCATATCCAAGAAAAACTATTAAATCGTTTAGAGGTGCGATCGCTCCTAGCGGCTCCAATTATCTGGCAAAAAGATTTATTAGGGTTTTTGGCAGTAGAAAGTAATGAACCAAGAGTTTGGGATCAAGTAGATAAAAATTTTGTTCAAGGTGCAGCAGGGTTAATTTCTCTTGTTGTTCCCATTGACAATGTAGAAATAACTCTCAGACAAATACAGCAAAACCACCAACTGAATAATAAATTTGCCCAAGCTGTACATCAAGAACAAGATGTAGAGCAAATTTTACAAACTTGTGCCACAGAACTATTAGAAAAACTTTCTGGTACACGCTTATTATTGTTAGAGTACGACCATGGAAAAGATATTTACAGAGCTATTTTTCAAAGCGTATTAAATAACCGTAGACTTTGGAAATTTACGACTACAACACTTTCAGAAATGGATGCTTATTTGTTGCAGGATGCCAAAGAAGCTATAGAAATAGTTACATTAGAACATGATTTACGCTTATATAGTTGGCATCCTCAATTATTAGAACATGGCGTGCGATCGCTGCTCATTTGTAACTGTATTCAAGGTCATCAGCCAGAAGTTTTACTACTAATTACCCATGACAGCAGTCGCTCTTGGACAACTCTACAAAAAGATTTATGTTGGGCTGTTAGTCAGTGTATGGGTGTGATTATTCGTAATCACCAATTAAATATTATCAGTCAACAACAACAAAAAATCGCTCAAATATTTAAGCAGTATCCAACTTCACTGATGACATCTGAACGTCACACCACAGAATCAACAGCTATTAAGCAAATCTCAGAAGTTTTAGAATGTCCCTTAGCAGCTATCCTCACCTGGCATCCTGGAGACGAGCGAGCAGAAATTATTAGTGGTGTAACTGGTGCTGTAGCTGCTGATCATCATCACTTTGGCATTGTTGAAAATGTACCAATTCTGATTCAGCAAGATGTTCTGATTGAGTTAGCATTGGCACACAATAGTTACTTAATATTAAGTCACTATGAATTACCCATAGAAACAAAAGAATGGTTAACTATTCCCGTCAACGGTAGAGTTCTGGTGATGGCTTTGCGCGCTACAGAGGATTCCCAACCTACAGGTGTAGTATTGCTGGCAGATTATATGGGACAAGATTGGTCAGAACTAAAGCTCAGTGTTGTAACCAGTCTCATCACTCAATTAGCTTGGTGGCAAAGTCAACACCAGGTTATTCAAAGACTCACAAATAAAGCAGAAACATTACAAGAACTCAATTGGTATAAACATCGTCGCTTACAGGAAATACACCGGATGTCAGCAACTGTCCTGACTCAAATTCGAGACTTGGGTATTCCCAGTAATGAACTAACACAAATGCGCTATAAATTGCTATTGCGGCAGTTAAATTATATTACTAACTCGATGAAAGGAGTGATTAAACAGGAGCAATGGCAATTAAGCCTGAGTTGGGAAACTATGACTATTGCCAGTCTCTTAAAGCGATCTATTGAAAGAGTGGATAGTTTAGCCAAGCAGCAACAATTGTGGATAGGCGTTCATGGTTTGACTGAACCAATGGCAGAATTAGAAGTACCTCAACGTGCCTCTGCGGGAGAACTGATAACCGCAGCTACTTCATCTTCATTAGCTACATCTGGGGATATTATAAAAATTGAATTGGTCCTCCATGAACTATTAGTTACTGCCTGTCAACGCTCTCCTATTGGTGATAGGGTTGATATTTGGTGTCGTCCTTTAGATAGTCGCTTACTGGAAATATCCATTACAGATCACGGCAATATTGATCCACAGCTATTGGTAGAGCTTGAACAAAATATATCTGCCGATGTACTCACTTCTCAACATCTCAATCAGCCCCCAGGACTACATTTGTTGATTTGTCAAAAATTTATTAAACAGTTGGGAGGAGAATTGCAGATTTATAAACTACCAGATCATCGAACTGTTAGCCGTTTAACATTACCTTTAGCCCATCATAGTTTTACTAATTCGGAAAACAGTAATTTTGGTAATACTTTTGGTAGTACATCACCATTGAGTCAGTAGAAAATTAGGTGACTGATGACTGGTGATTGGTGATTGGTGAAATAATTCATAAGTGGATTTGTGAAAGTTAACATGGAAACTTTTTATATATCCGATAATAATATCCAAAACATAAAATCTCTATGGGGCGTAATCGTTCTAAATCTGATCTACCTGAAAAAATTTGTCCAGTATGTCAACGTCCCTTTTCTTGGCGTAAAAAATGGCAAGATTGCTGGGATGAAGTTAAATACTGTTCAGAACGTTGCCGTCGTCGTCGTTCTGAGGCTCAAGCTGATTAATGAGAAAGTGTCAGACATCTTGGAAGCGATGGTTTTTTTTGAAAAAATAGCGGCGATTGGATCTAGGATCAAGTTAACCGAGCAAAAGAAAAAAATTTTGGCTATTTTGGTTAATGGGTAAATCACCTAAAATCTAATTTTCACAGCCGTCCTTAACAGAGTAGGTCAAAACCATGGAACTGACAACACAAAACGTTGAAACTGTGCTAGATGAAATGCGCCCTTATTTGATGTCTGATGGGGGTAACGTGGAACTTGTAGAACTGGATGGACCGGTGGTAAAACTGCGTTTACAAGGTGCTTGTGGTTCTTGTCCCAGTTCACAAATGACTTTGAGAATGGGTATTGAACGCCGTCTACGGGAAATGATCCCTGAAATCGCTGAAGTGGAACAAGTGGTTTAGAAACTGGGGGTGATGGGGAGTTGGGGAGAAGAATTACCAATTACCCATTACCCATTACCCATTACCCATTACCAATCACCAATTATTCTTTAAATCCGTAAGATTATATATTTTCTATGTCTCATCCCCTCTATGTCGCTTTTATTTGGCATCAACATCAACCGCTGTACAAGTCTCCTGTTAGTCAGAAGTACCGCTTACCTTGGGTGAGGTTGCATGGTACTAAGGATTATTTAGATTTAATATTACTTTTAGAACGGTATCCGCAATTACACCAAACGGTGAATTTAGTACCGTCTTTAATTTTGCAATTGGAAGATTATATTGCGGGAACGGCTTTTGATCCTTACCTAACAGCTAGTTTGACACCTGTGGAACAATTAACCACAGAACAGAAAGAATTTATTGTTCAACATTTTTTTGATGCTAATCATCATACTTTAATTGATCCTCATCCTCGTTATGCCGAGTTGTACTATCAAAAACAGGAAAAGGGTCAGGCTTGGTGTTTAGCAAATTGGCAAGCTGTAGATTATAGTGATTTATTAGCTTGGCATAATTTGGCTTGGATTGATCCGCTGTTTTGGGATGATCCAGAAATTGCAGCTTGGTTAAAACAGGGACGGAATTTTACTTTAAGCGATCGCCAACGCATATATTCTAAACAAAAGCAAATCCTCAGTCGCATTATTCCTCAACATCGGCAAATGCAGGAAAATGGACAGCTAGAAGTTACGACGACTCCCTACACTCACCCCATTTTACCCCTGTTAGCTGATACCAATTCTGGGCGGGTTGCAGTACCCCAGATGACCCTACCTAACCAAAGTTTTCAGTGGGACGAAGATATTCCTCGTCATTTACAAAAGGCTTGGGATTTATATAAAGACCGTTTTGGACAAGCACCACGGGGTTTGTGGCCTTCTGAACAGTCAGTTAGTCCAGAAATTTTACCTTATATCATTAAACAAGGTTTTAACTGGATTTGCTCAGATGAAGCTGTGTTAGGTTGGACGCTGAAACACTTTTTCCACCGGGATGGTGCGGGAAATGTTAATGAACCAGAATTACTTTATCGTCCTTATCGTTTGCAAACTCCCACAGGTGATGTATCCATAGTTTTTCGGGATCATAGATTATCAGATTTAATTGGTTTTACCTATAGTTCCATGCAGCCAAAACAGGCAACTGCGGATTTAGTGGGACATTTACAGGCGATCGCTAGAAAGCAAAGAGAACACCCTAGTGAACAACCTTGGTTAGTTACAATTGCTTTAGATGGAGAAAACTGTTGGGAATTTTATCCCCAAGACGGTAAACCCTTCCTAGAAACCCTCTATCAAACTTTAAGTAATGAGGAAAATATTAAACTCGTTACCGTCTCCGAATTTCTCGAAAAATACCCCGCCACAGCAACTATACCCGGTGAAAAATTACATAGTGGTTCTTGGGTAGATGGCAGTTTTACAACTTGGATCGGCGATCCCGTCAAAAATCGTGCTTGGGACTACCTCACCCACGCCAGAGAGACTTTAGCAAAACATCCCGAAGCCACAGAAGAAAATAACCCCGCTGCTTGGGAATCATTATATGCTGCTGAAGGTTCTGATTGGTTTTGGTGGTTTGGAGAAGGACATTCATCAAATCAAGATGCCATTTTTGATCAGTTATTTAGAGAACATCTCTATGGCATTTATAAGGCATTAAATGAACCCATCCCAGCCTATTTAAGCAAACCGTTAGAAGTCCATGAAGCCCGCGCAAATCATCGCCCAGAAAGCTTTATTCATCCAGTTATTGATGGTAAAGGTGATGAACAAGACTGGGATAAAGGCGGCAGAATAGAAGTAGGTGGTTCACGGGGAACAATGCACCAAAGTAGTTTAGTGCAACGGATTTTCTATGGAGTAGATCACCTGAATTTTTATTTACGGGTAGACTTTAAAAGTGGTGCAGCACCAGGAAAAGAATTACCAAAAGAATTAAATTTACTTTGGTATTATCCAGATAGAACTATGGTGAATAGTCCTGTACCTTTAGCAGAAGTTCCTGACATAGCACCAGCCAATTATCTATATCACCATCATTTAGAAATTAACTTACTTACGCAAACAATTCAGTTTCGAGAAGCAGGAAATAACTATCAATGGCATCCCCGTGCTAGTCGCGCCCAAGCCGCTTTAAATACTTGTTTAGAAGTGGCAGTACCTTGGGCAGATTTACAAGTTCCACCTGATTATCCTGTGCGGTTGATGTTGGTTTTAGCTGATGATGGATGTTTTCATAGTTATTTACCAGAAAATTCTTTAATTCCCATTGAAGTACCTTAGTCATGTAGGTTGGGTTAACGTAAGAAAACCCAACTGTCATCAAATAAATTTTGTTTTCTATGACTTTATAGCTGAATTATTAACTTCATTTTTTACTTGATCTTTTGAAGATTGTAAAATTTTTTTGAGCGCATTTTCTTGGACAATCATGGCTGCATGATTAATATCTAGCCAAATTCTTTCCCTTTCTGCTGCTTCTGGCCAGTCTTCTAAAACTTTTTCTACTGGTAACCAAAATAAATTAACTCTATACAAATTACCCCGTTTTCGATATTTATAAGCGCCAATTTTTTTAGTGTTTACTCTACCAATTACACCGGCTTCTTCCCATGCTTCTTTAGCTGCTGAATCAGGTGGAGTCATCCCTTTGCAAACCCCTCCCTTGGGAATTACCCAACGTTGACTTTTACGATTTGTAATTAATAAAACCTCTATTTTTCCATCTCGCACTCGATATGGAATCACTCCAGACTGTTTACAGATTTTGTTAGTTTTTCTTCTCATGGAAGTACATTCCTGATAAATTAATTTCTAAATTGTAATTACTGCCTTACAAATAAGATGATCATAATAATCATCTTAGTAATGTTGAATATATACCCCTAATTACATCTTTCACTGGGTAAACCATTTCTTCCGTATAATATTCAACAAAATTTGATCATTTATTTCAATTATCATCATTGATGTCTCATTACCAGGATCACCTATGCTGTAACCATAGCTTTGAGATCATCATCCAACTATATTAGTCATATATAACTCAGCAGAAAAGCCAAATTGACAATAAAATGGTGTCATCTATGCAACCTAAACCTACAACATTTTGGTTAATTCAACCCGAAAAACCACCATTCTTACAAGTTATCGCTGGAGGTGTAATTTTACCAGATGGACAGGTGGCGATCGCCCGATGTTTACCAAATGCTAGTCACGCTACTTTCCCTTCTTTCCCCTCTTTTCAACAATTACAAGCAAAAAGAAGTCGAGAAATCATCTTTGCTAATCATTCATTCAATGGATATGAAATCAACACTTTTCAGTTAGTCAGAAACAAAGATGTTACAGGTATTAGCGGAACTGGTACAGTCGCAGTAGGATGTTATTTTCAAAGTTTCGGCGGTTTAGCTGTCATGCAATGGTTAACTGAATTTGCTTCTACAGCTTGGTACATCGGTGGTTTAGAACAAATAGAATTAATTCATGGACACAATGGAAAAACAGAAATTATTATTGATACTTAAAAATAGATATTTTCATATCAGTTATCATCTACTTATATCACACTAAAACCCATCTTTTCTTTGCGTCTTTGCTCCTTTGCCTCTTTGCGCGAAACCACCTCTTATTTAATTAATGATATAATCAGATTATTTCCACAATATAACTAATCATTTTTTATGTCGGATTTAATATTAGTTCCTGGTGCAACTGGTGGTGTCGGACAATTAGTAGTGAGCAAACTTCTAGAAAAAGGTTTATCCGTTCGCATCCTCACACGAGATGCAGCAAAAGCAGAAAAAATGTTTGATCAAAAAGTAGAAATTGCTGTTGGTGATATCCGTCAACCAAAAACTTTACCCCCAGCAATGTCAAATACTACTTCTATTATTTGTTGTACAGGAACTACTGCTTTTCCTTCTGAACGTTGGGAATTTGATCCACAACCTAATATATTTGAATGGGGACAAGCTTTATTTAATCCCCAATTAATTGAAAGCAAAGCTAAAAATACACCCTTAATAGTTGACTATCAAGCAATTAAAAACTTAGTAGAATCAGCACCTAAGAATTTACAAAGGTTCGTGTTTGTTTCCTCCTGTGGTGTAGGAAGAAAAAATCAATTTCCATTTAATATTCTCAATAGTTTTGGTGTTTTGGATGCTAAAGAAAAAGGAGAAGCCGCAATTATTAATTCAGGCATTCCCTATACAATTATTCGTCCTGGACGTTTAATTGATGGGCCCTTTACCTCTTATGATTTAGCTACTCTCCTGAAAACAACAACAGGAGGTAAATTAGCAGTAGTATTAGGAAAAGGTGATAAAATAAATGGTGATGCTAGTCGGATAGATGTAGCCGCAGCTTGTGTAGAAAGTTTGTTTTATCCTCAGATAGAAAATCAAATTTTTGAATTAGTTAATCAAGGTACAAGACCAGATAAAATTGATTGGCAACATTTATTCTCACAGATTAGTAATTCATAGTTAATTGTTCGGAGATTCATACATAACATCAGTCTATAAAAAACATATATTTATTTGCTTGGGGTTTAGCATTGCTAAACCCCTACAATACCTAAAACTTTAAACAATTTTCAAGGAATCCAATCTACCCAAAACCTCGATATCTTCAGCATCTAATTCTACAGGGATTCCACTCCTGATTAATTCGGAAAAATCTTCATTAGGAATCATAATTGTCAGAGTATAAAGGCGAGAATTACCTGTATTTCTAATTAAATGTGTTCCTGTAGCTGGAACTAACAAACTATCTCCAGCTTTAATTGGTACTTTTTTCCCATCACAAATAGCCACCCCTTCTCCTTTAAGAATAAAAAACATTTCTACCGCCCATTGATGGCGATTTGGTGGAGTTTGTCCGCCTACATCAAATATTTCTACACAACAAGTTAAGGAAGTATTTGCAGTTGTAGAATCAAAGATAATTGCTAAACGATTGGAGTCTTTAGCACTAATACGATATACTTGATAATCCTTGGGAGATTTGATAATTGGAATTATGCAGCTAGTAGTCAGCATGGTTTTAGTAACTCGTGATTAGTAATGAAAATTTATTGATTACAAATTATTTAGCGATGTTATAATTGCTTCAGAATCTGTGACAAAACCAAAGCATTGTTGAACGTTATATAAAGTTGCTAACCAACAATATTCGGGGGAAGTTGTCGCTGTACAATCTTGAACTAAAATACAGTCATAGCCTAAAAAATTCCCATCACATAAAGTTGTGAAAACACATTGATCAGCGTTGACACCAGTGAAAAATATTGTTGTTATTCCTAAATTTTTCAAAATACTATCTAAAGGTGTATCCCAAAAGCCACTCATCCGATATTTATCAATACAAATATCTGTTGGTAGTTGAGGAAGTTCTTCTACTACCCCAGCGGCCCAACTATCTTTGATAAGAACTTTTGCGCCATTATTAGGTAGAGAATCGCCTAATCCTACCCCTTCCCCTGTAGGATTATACACATGAAGCAAACCAGCACTAATATTCAATAAGTCGGGACGATTTCCCCAATTTAACCAAATTACTGGTACTTCGGCATTTCGCAGTTTTGGTAATAAGTTCTGTAAAGGTGCAATAGGTTGACGTGCAGGGGTAACATCCACACCAATATGTGCTAACCAACCATCAGGATGGCAAAAATCATTCTGCATATCAATGATGATAATGGCTGTTTTTGCTAAGTCTAAACGCAGAGTTTTGGTTTCTGTTGATAAAATAACAGGTTGTGGGGTTTTTTGAGGCCGAGTGATATCTGCAAAGGTTTCATTTACTTCCCAAGCATTGGGGTAAACTCCTAATTTTTTTAATGGTAGATTCATAAATGCTAACACCCAAGATCATTACTTACTTTGTAGCTTGAAATTATCTCAATTGTTCAATTACTTAATTAAGGTTAAAGGTAAAAATCATGAACTTTACGATCAAGAAAGCTTTAATTGCCGTTACAAATGGTTATACAAGTTTAGATGTACAAGTGACTAATGGCATTATTACTGCTATTGGCGAAAATTTAGCTGTCATCGGTACAGAAATTAACGGTAACAATAAACTGTTGCTACCTGGTTTTTTTAATGCACACACTCATTCTTCTGAAAAGTGGCAACGGGGAATTATTCCACCTTTACCTTTAGAATTGTGGTTAGCTCATTTGTATGATTTTGCTCCTCTGGATACTGAACAAGTTTATCTCAGTGCTTTGGGAACTGCTGTAGAAACGTTACTTTCTGGGGGAACAAGTGTTGTAGATCATTTGGTGTTAATTCCTGGAAAAGAGTTAGAAACTATTACTACCGCCGTTCGCGCTTATCAAGAAGTAGGAATTAGGGCTTTTATTGCTCCTTTAATTCAAGATGAGTCTTTAACTGCTGGAATGCCTGGAGGAAAATCATTACCAGAACATGAATCTTATTTTCGTCCGACTGCGGAAACTTTAGCAATTATCGAGGAAGCTGTAATTAAGTTTCATCATCCAGAGTCAGGAATAAATATTTTAGTTGCACCGACAGGAACTCAATTGTGTACTGATGCTTTATTTACTGGTTGTATTGAGTTAAGTGATCGTTATAATCTTTGTCGTCATACCCATTTATTAGAAACTAAGGCTCAAGAAAAATTAGCAGCAGAAAAATATGGTTGTACTGCGGTTGAACACTTAAATAAAATCGGTTTTTTAAATAATAAAACCAGTTTAGCCCATTGTGTTTGGTTGACTGATACTGATACTAAAATTTTAGCAGAAACTCAATCTACAGTTGTTCATAATCCATTGAGTAATCTGCGGTTAGGAAGTGGTATTGCTCCGATTTTAAAATATATTCAAGCCGGGGTAAATGTCACTTTTGGTTGTGATGGTGCTTCTAGTAATGATTCTCAGGATTTGTTAGAAGCTATTAAAATTGGTTCAATTTTACATAATGTGACTGATATTGATTATCAACACTGGATTACAACTCGTCAAGCAGTGGAAATGGCTGCCTTGGGTGGTGCTAAGGGTTTAGGTTTAGATGATCAATTGGGTTCTTTAACTGTCGGTAAAAAAGCAGATTTAGTTTTATATGATTTAACTAATTTATCTTTGCTGCCACGTACAGATCCGATTGGTTTATTAGTTTTAGGTCGTCCAGTTAATGTTGTTGATTATGCTTGGATAAATGGTAAACAAATTATTGCTAATGGTCAGTTTACCACTGTTAATATTGATGAATTAAGAACAGAATTATTTAACCGTAGTCAGTGGGAAACCAGGGAAAAATCACCGGGTTTAGGACAAATTGAGCCTCATTATCGTCAGGTGATGGGTTTGTGATCAGGGGTGCAGAGTGCGGAGTAATATTTTAATATTTACGTTTTATCTCCTGCCTCCTGCTTCCTGTCTCCTATCTAGATTCGGTTTCAAAAAATGTTTTGTTTTGCAACCAATCTTTACCTACCTGAATACTAATATCAGAACCGATATTACCTGTGCTTTCTACTTTGACTTCTCCAAAACCTAAGGTATTCCGAATAGACTCAGCACTCGTGCTATCACCTTTTTGAGCAACAATATTAGTAACTTCTAAAGGTTCGCTCCAAGGTTTAGAGATGAAGATGTTACTATATCCGGCTTTTTCTAAGGCTGTTACTAGGGGACGAATTTGTGAGCGATCGCCTCCTGTGCTATCCTGAATTGCTACACGTATTCTGGCAGGATCAATGATTTCTGAGTCAAATGATTCTGATTCTAAGCCAAAGTTTTGCACCATCAATTTCTTAATCTCTCGTTTGAATGGTATCCAGTAACTATATTCATATTCATTTTTTTCGCTGAAACGCCCAGGTAACATTAACATTTGCATATTAGAGCGATTAGTTCTCGCCCCAAAACCAACCAAGGCAACAAGTTCTTCAACTGTTAAGTTTGTATCAATATTATCTTTAACTGTATTGAGAATATCAGGTAATCGTGTTAATGTAGATGGATTTAGTGTTTGTTCAATTAAAGCACGTATTACCATCTGCTGACGTTGAATGCGGCCAATATCTCCTAGTTCATCATGGCGAAAGCGTAGTAGTTGCAGTGCTTGATCTCCTTCTAGATGTTGCTTGCCAGCTTTTAAATTAATATACAAGTGTTGAGATTCATCTATGTACTTCATGTCCTTGGGTACATAGACTGTGACTCCGCCCAAAGCATCAATTAGTTTGCTAACCCCTAAAACATTGATACGCACATAACGATCAATACCCACACCATCCAAAAGATTACTAACAGTTTGGGCAGTTAAAGCAGGGCCACCATCAACGTTAGCAGCATTGATTTTTTTGACTCCAAACCCTTCTACTTCTGTGCGAGTGTCTCTAGGGATAGAAAGCATGACGATTTTTTTACTCTCTGGATCAAATTTGATCAAGAGCATCACATCAGCAAGACCACCAAAGGAATTGATTTGGGGGAGATAACCAAGTTCATTTGTTTCACTCGGTGGGTTTTGGACATCGGGGGGTAGTACACTCATCCCCATGACCAAAATATTCACAGGACGGGTTAACTGGGAAAACTTGAAACCATTCCCAGAAATGCGATCGCCATCAAAAACAGCCGCTTCTTTAGCACTTAGAGCCGCTTGTTGCAATGGTGTACTATCCCAAGAAACTGCCAACAATGCCCCAGCCATACCTGAAACCATGGCAATTCCACCCATACCTAGCGCAAACCATAGCCAACGTCCCGATTTAGATTTCCGGTTGGCTTTGGCTTTTCCTGTAGTTTTGGCTTTCGCCGATTTATTATTTTCTGCTGATGTTCTTTGACTAGTCACAGATTTCCTCACACTGACTGATAAAATACTGTTAATTGGTTGCCTGAATAATATGATCTAGATAAATCAGAATTAATAGTGCTGACTCTTTCCTACTGTTGATACTACAAGACCTTTACCTGGATTTCTCTGATTTTTTTGATCATCCGGAGAGGTTGATTGACCTATGGCGATAGTAAACCAGATTTAACTATATTTTTGGGTAGACTGTCTATAAATCCCTATCTTGCCAAATGTTACCTAATAATTTCACATTTGAGAGCTAAGGGCAGAGTATTTTTAGTGATAATATTAACCATTTTTAATTTCTTCAATTACTTGCTTTAAGTTATCACCTAAATAGCTATTTTCTCAAATTTATTGTAGGTGCTGATTCTAAACTATGTTTAGGTAACTGCCAAACTTAGGTATATGTGGAAAGACGAAACCAGAATAAAGTGTGTCAATCAAAGTTAAATTACTCAAACTCCCTTATATTATTCCTTCTGCTTTGCTATTGATGATAGATGATAATTTGTCTTACTTACCTACTTATCCTCAACATTTATAATGTGAAAACTATGTAAATCTAGTATTTGCCTAAAATTCTCTCTGCAAGATTGCTGAATCCTGGCAACCGATGGGATTTACCTTGAATAATCCGGAATATTAACCATACACTTACTAAAAAATAACCAGAGGTAAAGAAACTATTAAGAATTAATAAACGTAGGGTTAAAAAATCTGAAGTAGTTGAACCAGAAGCTAATAACAAGTATCCTAACAACCAAGTCAAGACCAAGGTAATGGACAGACGACTCACAGCCAATTGTTCCCGGCTACCTTGATGACGATAGAGAGTCCAAAGAGAAGGGAAAAAACCAATTACAGGAATTAGGTAAAAAAGTAGTAATCTTCTGGAATTCGTGGAATCGTCAGGATCTGGGGAATCTTGCATGGGTGGGATGTTTTGCATTTTGGTTGGCCTAATCATAAATTAGAGATAATAGTCTGTAAACAAGAATTTAATTTTAATCAAGTTCTATTTAGTTCTACCTCCAATCAGCGGAAAATGCAGACACGAAAGCTACTCGACTGGTGGCAACAATTTACACCAGTAGCGCGGATCGCTGCGATCGCGTTACTAGCTCCTCTATTAGTTCTCAATGGTTGGGCTATATCGGCAATTTTCAATTATTTCCACTCTTTGATCGTAATTTTAGTCGGTGCTTCGGTTTTAGCCTTTCTGCTTAACTACCCAGTCAGTTGGATGGAAAAGCACGGTGCTAAAAGAGAGCAAGTGGCTATTTTAGTATTTTTAATCGCTTTGGCGATTTTACTGGCATTGGGTGTCACCCTGTTTCCCTTGGCACTGACCCAAGCTCAACAGCTGGTAAACCGTTTACCGGAGTTAATAGACTCAGGGCGATCGCAGTTAATGATGTTAAATGAGAAAGCCGAAAATATCGGTTTACCCATCAATCTCGATGCTATTGTGGTGCAAATTAACGATCGCGTCAAGGGGCAACTTCAAGCGATCGCTGGTCAAGTTTTAAACTTAGCCGTAGTTACATTTACTAGCATTCTCGATTTCCTCCTGACAATGGTGTTAACTTTCTACTTGTTACAGCATGGTGGAGAACTGTGGGAAAGCTTAGTAGAATGGCTTCCTACAAGATTTCGAGAGCCTTTTTCTAGAACAGTACGCTTGAGTTTTCAAAACTTTTTTATCACGCAGCTAATTTTATCTACCTGCATGGCATCGGCGTTAATTCCGGCATTTTTGTGGTTAAAAGTACCTTATGGACTATTATTTGGCTTAACTATCGGCATTATGGCACTGATTCCCTTTGGCGGTTCTGTGGGTATTGCCGCCACAACTTTATTAGTTTCCTTACAAGATGTGTGGATGGGGGCGAGAGTTTTAGCCGCAGCGGTGATTGTGCAACAAATTCTCGAAAACATCATTGCCCCTCGAATTTTAGGTAGTTTTACAGGCTTAAATCCTGTATGGATTTTAATTTCTGTGTTAACTGGGGCGCGAGTAGCGGGACTTTTGGGAGTAATAGTTGCCGTTCCCTGTGCAGTGGTAATTAAAACAGTAATTATTGCCATCCGTCCGCCAATTATCCGTAATCATCCAGAAGATGCTGCTGCCGAGGAAATCAATACACCTAAGACATCAGAAGAATCGCTTCAACCCGATTCAAATTCTCTTAGTGCTTCTCAACCATAGTAGGACTTACGCACGAGTTACGGAATATCAAACCGCAGAGGACGCAGAGAACACAGAGGAAGGAATAGGAATTTGATAGACTTCTTGCGTAAGTCCTACATAGATTAAATGTCCACCTAACAAATAACCGATGATATCAAGTCCAGGTAATCACTTACGATATAAATTGTTAGTTAATAATTACCTTTTCCCAATGACTAATTACTTACATTGATTACCAACCTCAACAGATATGATATGACAACCTGTCTTTTGACAAAAATTTACTAAATATTATAAATTCTCCTGGGTATAAATTATGGAGGTTAATAATGAACAATTATTACAGTTTATTGTTCGGGGGAATTACAGTTTTTATTTTCAATTTATCTGATGTTGTTTATGCAGAAACTAACTCTGCAAATGAACATCAAACAATGTCCACAGTTCAGCAACAAAAGAGGAATAATCAGAACCAGCATCAACTTAAATCTAAATTAAGTAATTTAAGTAATCAACAAATACAACCATCTCATTCAATAAGTGCTAATAGATTAATAGTTAATAGTTATTCTAGCAAGCATTTACAACCCATCAATAATAATATTCCCACCGAATATATTACTCAATTCCCAGACTTTGAAGATCAGAAATTTATCGCTACTTTCCCTAGTTTATCAGACAATGATATTAGCTCTAACACAACTAATTTGATTATTGCTGATGGAGATCATCAAAATATCCCTGGCAAATGGTCAGCAGGCCGTCCAGATGGCCACGCACCTATTGGAGTAATGGGAGATCATAGCCACAAAAAAGGGGAATTCATGTTTTCCTATCGCTATATGTTAATGGAAATGAACGGCAATCGTAGCGGTACAAATAGTATTAGTGATGCTGAAGTTTTACAGGATTTTATGGTGACACCTGCCAAAATGACTATGCAAATGCATATGTTTGGAGGTATGTATGCCGTGGATGATAATCTGACACTCATGGCCATGGTTCCCTATGTAGTTAAGGAAATGGATCATATTACCCGTTCGGGAGCGAGTTTTACCACTACATCAGAAGGTTTTGGAGACATAAGTACGACTGCATTGTACAAAATTTTAGACCAAAATCAACAAAGTATACATCTAAATTTAGGAGTCAGTTTTCCCATAGGTTCAATTAACGAAAGAGATAATACCCCCGCAGGTGCAAACCAGATTTTGCCTTACCCTATGCAAATTGGTTCTGGAACTTTTGATTTACTACCGGGAATTACTTACCTGGGACAATCTGGAGAAAATTCTTGGGGTTCACAACTACTAGCAACAGTACGATTAGGAGAAAATGATAATAGTTATAAATTAGGAGATCAATTACAACTGAGTGCTTGGGTAGCAAGAAATTGGAATAATTGGTTAGCTAATTCCATTAGATTAAAAGGACGTACTTGGGGAAATATTAATGGTGCTGATTCGCGTTTGAACCCAGCTATGATTCCTACAGCTGATCCCAATCTCAGGGGAGGTACACAGTTAGATTTAGGAATTGGTCTCAATTTATATGTTCCTGAAGGTGATCTAAAAGGTAGTAGATTAGCTTTGGAGTTTGAACTACCTTTATATCGTTCTTTGAATGGACCTCAACTAGAAAGTGATTGGTTATTAACCATTGGACTCCAGACTTCCTTTTAATTCTTCCAAAGAAAATGTTTATTTTTGTTAATCATCCTCATATTCAGCCCAAGAATTAGGTGTTTCTGACACTGCTACCTTGAGTTTGACCTCTGCGGGTAATCGCTTTTTAGTTTCATCATAGATATACTTAGCGATCATCTCCGCAGTGGTTTCATATTCTGGTGGTAAAACCTCATTGAGAACACAGTGATCTAACCCTCCTTTAGTAACATCTTTTTTAGCCCAGCGTAAACTTCTAAAATCAGCTACCATCACAGGATGAGGGCAATATTCGGAGGAATGTAACTGTGATGATTTTGCCTCTATTTTTACCTTATAAGTGTGACCGTGCATTCTCCCACAAGGCCCTTTGTAGTCTTTGATAAAGTGGGCGCTATCAAAGGTAAATTCCGTGGATAATTTCCATTTTGGCATTTTCAGTTAACCTTGCAATTAATTCCTAAATAAATATAAATTATCTACAACTTAAAACCGTTTACCTTGAGATGATTTTTAACAACCGACTACTTAATTTATGTGAAAAATCTACTCTATTACCTGTGTAACTGGATTATTCTATCATTTCTAGGTTGTACTGGTCGAGCATTTGTTTCATATAAAGCTTGGACTGCAAGAATCTGATTTTTTGATGCTTGAATTGGTTCTACAAATATAATCCATTTGACATTTTCACTACATGGAGGTGTAGTTAATGAACCATTATAACTAAAGTAGTTTTTATTATTAGGTAATAAATCAGCAGCGTTAATAGTTGCATATTCATTTTTACCTACTTGATATAGTATAATATCATCAATTAAGGAATTAGATTTACCTGGTTCTATCATCACTCCTAGCACTGCTAATTCTCCCTGACTGTTACGATGTAACAAGTGTATTTCCATTACAGATGGTTGACTATTAATAGTATGTTCACTGGGTGTGTGAAAATGAAATTGTAGCAATTCATATTCATGATTATTAATTTTAATTTTGTTCCCTGGTTGATAATTTACTTGGACATTGTAACCAGTATCAGTAATTGATAAAGGTGTTGGCCGATAATTGAAATCTAAATCAATAGACTTTCTTTCTTGCACATTTTCAATATTAATAGGAGATTGATTTTTACCAACTTCACACAAAGAAAATTCAGAACTTATTTTTCCCCATTGGTTGGGATTTGTATCACCGCTATAGCTCCAATTTGGTATATTTATTTGAGCTAAAGCTTGAGTAGGAAATACAGTTATTGGAATTGTGAATAATGCTACGATTACAAGCAGATTAAGATAAGAAGTCTTTTTGATTATTAAGTTTAATTTCATGATTTTGATAAATATTTTAATTTTATTTTTTATTGATGATTATCAAACATATAACTAAATTATGTCCCAACTTCAACGGATCACAATTCATCCTTCGCAACTGCAAGAAACTTTTATTATCTTAACTCCAAAGCAAAAACATTATTTACTGCGAGTTTTGCGGTTAGGAGATGGGGATAAATTTATTGCTATGGATGGTATGGGTAAATGGTGGTTAGCACAGTTAACGGCAGAAATAGCACAGGTTTTAGAACTACTAGAGGTAAAAACAGAATTACCCATATCTATTACTTTAATGATGGCTTTACCTAAAGGAAATGGGTTTGATGATATAGTACGTTATTGTACTGAGTTGGGTGTAACTTGTATTGCTCCAGTTATCAGCGATCGCACCCTCTTAAAACCCAGTCCCCAAAAACTAGAACGCTGGCAACGGATAGCTACAGAAGCTGCTGAACAGTCCGAACGGGCTTTTGTCCCCACTATCCTAGAACCTGTAACTTTTAAAACTGCAATAAATGAATGTCAAATAAATCACCGCTACATTTGTGAAGCCCGTGGTGAATATCCTCATTTAACTAAAGTAATTAATCATTCCTCCAGCGAAATAATTATTGCCATTGGGCCCGAAGGAGGATGGTCAGATTCAGAATTAGAAATAGCCATAAAATCAGAATTTCAGCCTGTTTCCCTGGGTCGTCGTATTCTCCGCGCTGTCACCGCACCAGTGGTTGCATTATCCTTAATTGCCGCTATTTGTGAAGTATAAATAGGATATATACTATATTTCGCGCTCCAAGATCAAACTCTGTTGCAATCTGCGTGCAAGAAACATATTCAGGATTATAAAAGTTATGTTGGAAGAAGTTATCGCAGCCTTTGAACATCAAGACTACCAAACCGCAGCTAAATTACTTAAACCATTAATCACAGAATCACCCAACGATCCTTGGGTACATTTTTACGTAGCGCGGTTACACGAAGTCTCAGGAAAGCGTCAGGAAGCAGAAAAAATCTATCGTCAACTGTTAAAAGCAACAATTAATAATAAAATTTTGTCCCAAGCACGACAAGGTTTACAACGTCTAGAAGATGCTGAACAAGCAGAAAGAAAAAAAGCTATTGCAGAAGCAACAGCAGAACCAACTAACGCCGAACAGGGAATTTTAGTTTTAGAACCAATAAATAATGAACAAAGAACCTCAGCAGCAAAAGAATTTGCCAAAATTATGCAAATTGATCCATACTCTGCTAGGTTAATTTTACCTAGTCGGTGTTGGCGAGTTTACCGCATTGGTAAAATTGGGGAAATGCAGTTTTATGGACAACAATTACAACAAGCTGATATCCCTTGTTTCTGGTTGAAAATACCCCACATTCAAAATATTAAAGTATATCAAGTTAAATATTTTTCCCAATCTTCAAAAAATCCCAATGCTGTCTGTATGAGTGCAGATCATCAACTGGGTTCTTTGTGTTTTTCATGGTCAGAAGTGACAGCAAGAGTTATGGGACTATTACCTATTTTTGAAGAGGTTGTAGATATAAATGTCCGTGGTAAGTTGGAACGAAAAACCCAAACTCAAGATTATGCCCACTTTTGCGATTTACACTTACCTGAAAGAAACAGCATTTTAAGAATTTATGATAGTGGTTACGAATTTCAGCAAGGTTTAGAAATCTCACCCAATGCTACACAAAACACTATCAGAATTAATTGGAATAATTTAATCGGCTGGATTAATCAAAATACACCTCATTCTCAAGTTTGGTCAGAATTTCAGCCCTTTGGAGAAACAGTTTTAGATCAAACAGAAACCCTTAATCAAATTCCTGCCAATATTCAACTTTACAGGAGAGAAAATAGTAATTGGGATTCAGCTTTTCATCTGTATAGTGGAATCATTTTTGTGAAAAATGCCAAATCAAAATAATGGTAAATGGTCAATCAATTAAAACATCCTCTAATTAATCTAATTAATTAAAAGTTCAGAACTGATTGACCAATAATGTAAATATTAAGCAAATACAAGATTTATCCAGGCACTTTTACTTGACGCGCCATATCTAGAAAATTGTTCATATTCGCACCAGGACGACGACGACTATTGGAAGCTGAAGGCATTAAATATTTGGGTGCAAAGGTAGTTTCCGCTGCTGGTTCTGCGGGTTTAGCTTTCTCTGCTTTGGCGGGTTTAGCTTTCTCTGCTTTAGCAGGTTTAGCTTTCTCTGCTTTAGCGGGTTTAGCTTTCTCTGCTTTAGCGGGTTCTGCTTTCTCTGCTTTCACAGGTTCTGCTTTGGGGGTTGGTGCAGCTACTGGTGTGGTTTCTCCACCTTCTTCTTTTAGTTCTAAGTAGTAAGCGTCTTTCTGACCAAATAAACCACTAAGGAAACCGAAAATACCACTGATTAACTTTTTGATAAATCCAAACATGACAATTTCTCCTGTTGTTAATATTTTTTTGTTGGTAATATCACCGTAATTGTTAATTATTTCAACATAATTTTACATTTTGTCGCTATAATTGCTGACGGTAATAATTTTAGGGATTTTTACTTAATCACCTTGTAGTCATTCTATAGGTCAATTGTTATGGCTTCATTACAAGCATTAACAACCTATATAAACCGCGAAATCATTATCAAATCTTACCGTATCTATAAGCAAGATTATGAGACTTTTCTTCACAAAAATTAATAATAACTAAGTGACTGTCAAAACTGTCATAGCCTTGATGCCGATAGCTTGGGTACTGGGTTATATTTTCTACAGAATCCCCTAAAATCGGTTCTTATGAATACTGACAAATTTCCACAGATTTATTTCAAAAGTATTACTATGGATAACACAACAAAAAAGCGTAATCCTGTTTTATTAGTACACGGAATTAACGATACTGGGGCAGTCTTTAACAAAATGGCGCGTTACCTGAGAAAGCAGGGTAGGATAGTTTCTGCACTTGATTTAATTCCTAATAACGGTTCTGAGGTTTTAGATAAATTAGCAAAGCAAGTATCAAATTATATTTCCGCTACCTTTGCACCAGAACAACCATTAGATATAGTAGGTTTTAGTATGGGTGGAATTGTTAGCCGTTATTATATTCAAAGGTTGGAAGGAATAGAGAGGGTAAAGCGGTTTATTACTATTTCTTCACCACATTTTGGAACAAACATTGCATATTTAACTTGGTTAAAGGGTGCTATACAAATGCAACCTAATAGTGATTTTTTAAATGACTTAAATTCTGATATTGAGATGTTGAAAAAGTTGAATTTTACATCTATTTGGACACCCTATGATTTGATGATTGTCCCTGCAAAAAGTTCACAATTACCTTTTGGTAAGGAAGTTATTTTACCCCTTGCACTTCATCCCTGGATGTTAACAGATAAGAGAACTTTTGAAGCAGTAGCAGCAGCATTAGATGAACCAATTAGTTGAGAAATTTCAATTTACCAAAAAATACACCTTTTTTGTTTTTCTGAAAGATTTTTACTCAGTATATGTAAATCACTGTATGCCAAAATAGATGTACCATGAAAAGCTTGTTTATGTCGCCGAGAAGTGTAATCATAAAATATTGTAAATCTGTCCGTATTTATAGGTGGTTTACCTCTATGAAAAATACTGGAAGTATCAGCAATAATAACAGTTTTGGCAATTCCTGTACATGATTTATAAACTTCTGAAGATGTAACACCTTGCATGACATTATCTCGAACATAGCCAGTTCTGTATTGTAAAGACTGCTCTATTTCTGATGTTAAATATTTAGGGATATATTGAAAAGGTCCGTTATCTTCGTTAACATCATTTAAATAAATGATAATCTTAAGAACTTTTCGGTCTTCTTGATCTATATGCCATAACCTTGAACCTATTTCTAATTGATTAGCAATATCGCGGCGAAAATATATACCTTGATAAGCTACTGGTAAACCAAGAAAATTTTCAATTAAATTTAGTAAATCTTGGTCAAGCCCCCATAAAAAAATTTCTTGATACTCTATTATTTGTTGGGGAGTAGCATGAATAACAAATTGATTTGGGTCATAGGAAGTATTTTGTGAAATTTTAAACATTAAGCTTTGGGCTGATGTAAAAATATCTGAACTAGATGTAATTCCCAATTTGTCTAATGTAGTAATTGCAACTCCTTCTTTGTTAATTATTCTGAGTAAATTAGAGTGATATGGTGGAAGAGTGGGAAGACTTAAAAGATGTTTTTTAAGGGATTTCTGATAAAAATAATTAGCTTGATATTTTGTTAACTGGTGTTTATCAATTGCTCTTAAAATTCTTTTCCGAATCTTTAACAAAATTTTATTCACAAATTACAATCCTTATGCTAAAGACATTTAATTCTAATTACACTGATTAAAATTAAGATATCTATTTTTAGATTAATAAAAATCATTCTTTCGATACTTGTTATTTATATATCCCCAATTTCTGTATGTTCATAACTGCCAAAAATTGATTCTGAATAACGATAATATTTGAATTCCATTAAGTTGTAAAAAGGATCTTCTAGAAAAAATGTGTGATGTTCTAGAGGAGAATCTAAGAAACGGCTTTTAGGTTCTTCTCTAAAATTTAATTGTTTGGTTTTTGCGGTTTCTAGTAATTCTTTCCAGTCTGTTTCTTGAGTGAAAATTAAACCGAAATGTCGGGGATAAATAGTTTTTTGAGGTGTTAAAGGTTCTTTGGTGATGTGGGCAACTAATTGATGTCCATAAAGGTTGAGAATTAAGGCGTGGGGGTTTTCTCTTCCGGGGATGCAGCCTAAACCATCAACGTAAAAGGCTTTAGTTTGGGGGATGTTGGTGACGGGGAAGGCGAGGTGAAATATGGTTTTCATGGTGGGAGTGGGTGAGGGAATAGATTTATTTACTTATTTTTGAATTTAGTTTACAATAAATATACTAACATAAATTTGTAAACTGACCACTGTCATGATTGGCACTCGTATTAAACTAGCTCGAAAAAAAGCGGGTTACTCACTGCGTGGTTTAGCCGAAGCTATGGGTGGCAAAGTTTCCGCACAAGCTATAGGTAAATATGAACGCGGTGAAATGACTCCTAGTTCTGATGTTTTGATTGCTTTAAGCAAAGCATTGGGGGTAACATTGGCTTACTTAATGGATAGTCAAGGAATTGAACTAACTGCTGTTGATTTTCGTACCAAAGCAAGTACCACTGCAAAAGATCGCGCCCGTGTGGAAACGGAAGTGATTGAATGGGTAGAAAGATACTTGCAAATTGAGCAGATTTTGGAACTGGAAGGTAATAATTGGAAACAACCTTTTGAGCAACTAAAAGTAATTCATTCTATTGAGGAATCAGAAGATTTAGCTAATAGTTTACGCAATCATTGGAAACTAGGTTTTGACCCGATTCCTAATATGACGGAACTTTTAGAAGAGAAAGGCTTAAAAGTTCTGATTGTTGATTTACCAAATGCGGTTTCTGGTTTTACTTGTCTGGTAAAAAGACCAGCAGGTTTATGTGATTTACCTGTGATTGTTGTTAACAAAAAATGTTCCTTGGAGCGCAGAAGACTAACGCTTGCTCATGAATTATGTCATCGGTTGATTGATCCTCAATATTTATCTGCAAAAGATGAAGAAAAAGCAGCAACTAGATTTGCGGGAGCTTTTTTAATGCCTCGTTTTCATTTGGAAAAGGAAGTAGGTAAACATCGCCATTCTTTAGGTTATCAAGAATTGATTTACCTGAAAAGAATGTATCGAGTGAGTGGTGCAGCTTTACTTGTACGTTTACGGGACATTGGTATTATTGAATCTTCTGTTCTTACCTATATGTTTCAATCTGTGGCGAGAAATTGGCGTACTCAAGAACCAGAGGAATTAGAACCTGAAAATAAAAGAGGAGAGTATGAACAACCGAGACGTTTTGAGAGGTTGTGTTATCGCGCTTTAGCTGAAGATTTGATTTCATTAATTAAGGCTTCAGAACTGTTACGTACAAGGGTAGAAAATGTCGAAATTGGTTTGAAGGGACCACAGTTATCAGATGCAAATTCTCGTTAGTGATACATCATGTTTAATTGATCTGCGTAAATTCTGATCCATATTTGGTATCTGATAGAGAAAATATGTGTATACTAAAGAATAGTTTTTATTCATCCCGATGGAGATAACAAAATGAATATGCAGCCAGTAAGATCAAGAGCCATCAGTGCTGTTGGATATGATGAAACAACTAGGCGTATGAAAATTCAATTCACTAAAAGAGGAACATACGACTTCTGTAATGTTCCAAAAGATATATATGAAGGTTTGTTATTAGCTGATTCTAAGGGAACGTATTACCATAACCATATAAGAGATAGATATCAGTGTTAGTGATATCGCCATTTTTATGAGGACTTGGTAAATTGTCAAGCGATCGCATTTTCACAAAAAACTCACTTTATTACCTATAATAAATACATAGGATGTAGCAGACATGGTTTAAACATGACATCCCGTTACCTTAAAGGTCGAGGAATTCCGGTAAAGACGTTCTGAATACCAAAAATTTGTTTTTTGGCGAGGACTCCTTCAGGAGTCTTTGTTATTGAAAGAGTTGATAATTTTTAATTATGAAAAAAGTTTTTGAAGTTTTTGGCTATAACGCCTTGGTAATATATTAAGATCAAATAGTGCTATATATTTAGAGATGATTATTATGACCTTACATGAAATTCAAAATCAAGCACTAAAATTATCTGTTGAAGAACGTTTAAAATTAATAAATATCTTAACTCGCTCTCTTCTACCAAAAAAACATTCAGCCATAAAATCAAAAGGTTTAGCTGCAAGTTTAATTGGTATTGCCAAAACAGACACACCACCACCTACAGAGGAAGAGGTGAAAGCTTTATTAAATGAAAGGTTGGTGAAAAAGTATCTATAATTCTCACCAAAAATGAAGACAGACACCATATTTTACACCCTCCTGCAAAACCTCCCCAGCGTCTTATTTGAACTACTGGAAAAACCACCCCAACTAGCTACACACTATGAATTTTCATCAGTTGAAATAAAAGAACTAGCACGTCGCATAGATGGTGTATTTCTACCCAAAATCGAATACCCAGAAGATCCCATTTATTTTGTCGAAGTTCAATTTCAAAATGATGATGATTTATACTGGCGATTAATTACTGAAGTATTTCTTTATTTAAACCAGTACAAACCTAATAAAAAATGGCAAGCTGTAGTATTGTGGGCTAAACGTAGTCTTGATCCTGGTATTCCTTTTGCTTATCAAACTTCACTGCAAAATGGACAAATTCATGTAATTTATTTAGATGAATTAACAGACACATCATCTTCCATTGGTTTAGGAATTATTAAATTAGTAGTTTCCCCAGAAGATGAAGCAGTAGAAACAGCGAGAAGTTTAATTAGTTTAGTACAACAAGCAGATGCGGACAAGAGTCGTTATCTTTTAGAATTAGTAGAAAGGATGCTAATTTACAAGTTTTCCACCTATACCCGTCAGGAGTTAGAAGCAATGTTTGGATTAACAGAATGGCGACAAACTCGATTTTATCAAGAAGTAAAGGAAGAAGTTCAGGAAGAAACTAAGCTACAAACTAAGTTAGAAACGATTCCACTAATGTTGGCAGAGGGAATAACTGTAGAACAAATTGCTCGTGTACTTCAATTAGATATCGAAAAAGTGCAACAATTCATAAAAACACAAGGTAGAAAAGAATCTTAAATTACAAGTTTTCCACCTATACCCGTCAGGAGTTAGAAGCAATGTTTGGATTAACAGAATGGCGACAAACTCGATTTTATCAAGAAGTTAAGGAAGAAGTTGAGCAAGAAACAGAACTAGCAACAAAATTAAAAACTATACCTCGTCTTTTGAAAATGGGATTGACTGTAGAACAAATGGCGGAAGCACTAGAATTAAACATTGAAGTAGTGCAACAAGCAATAAAACAGCAAAGTAAAAAAGAATCAGAATAACCTTATATTAACTGCAAATCTAAACTATTCCAACTTGAAAAATCTGATTTGCAGTTAATTTTAAGTCTGGGAAAGTTTGAGAAATTACACGATCATTTTCTCTAAACTTACTAATCTGATATTCTCCATCAACTAAATTACAAATACAAATTGTTGGTTGTTTAGGATTTCCTAAAAAATTACGTCCTCCCAAGGCTGCATAATCTATAATCCAATATTCAGCAATTCCCATTTCTTCATAATCAGCATATTTTAAATAATAATCATCGCGCCAGTTAGTTGAGACAATTTCAATTACTAAAGGAATTGATGCACCTAAACTAATAGTTGATTGTTTTTTCCATAATGGTTCATTTTTTAAATTTGCCCGGTTTAACACTAACACATCTGGAAAATAACCAGAATCTTTACCTTCAGGTTTAACTATGACTTGATTGGGGATAACATAAGCAAGTTCTAATCTATCAATTAATGCACTAAGTTTAATTGTTGTAAACCCTTTAATTTCTTCATGTTCTCCTACGGGTTGTGCCATTTCTATGATTTCTCCATTATGTAATTCATAACGTACTCCAGAATTTTCAGGTAGCCAGTTGACAAATTCTTCAAAGGTAACAAGTTTGGCTAATGCTTGAGTCATGGTTTTAAAGAATTAATGATAATTAAATATTATCTCTAATTTACTGTAATTTAAGTAATTTGACAAATAATAATAACTCAGAGATTATTGTTGATTAATTTTTTGATTAATCTTTTGGTTTGATGTTGAAAATATACGTAAAATGGGTAATGTTGATTTCTGTAGAGGTTTAGCAGTGCTAAAACTCCAGTCGGAAATTTCGGAAATTCGAGTATCATAAAAAACTGAAAATACTATCATTCTTTAATCATGCTATCTCTGTTTAATGACATCAACCCTTGGATCATAGGTGCTGGTTTAAACACCATTTTATTAGCGATAGTCGCCATAATTCCTAAAAAATTACTCACTCCTGCGGGAATTTTTCATGCTTGGTTATTGGGTGTAATTATTTGGGGAATATTGGGTTGGCCTGGTTATTTGGTAGTAGGATTTTATTTTATTGTCGGTTCAGGTGTTACCCGTATTGGGATGGCACAAAAAGAAGCGGCGGGAATTGCAGAAAAAAGATCCGGTGCAAGGGGTCCTGAAAATGTCTGGGGTTCGGCGTTAATTGCGGCTTTATGTGCGGTGGGAGTGCTGGTTGTGCCTGATTTGAAGTTTTTGCTTTGTTTGGGCTATGTAGCCAGTTTTAGTACCAAATTATCAGATACAACCGCTAGTGAAGTGGGTAAAGCTTATGGAAAAAGCACTTTTTTAATTACGACGCTGCAACCTGTCGCTAGAGGTACAGAAGGTGCGGTGAGTTTAGAAGGTACTTTAGCAGGTATTGTCGGATCTGTGGCGATCGCCCTCATTGGTTGGAGTGTGAATTTAATTGATGTCTTAGGCATCATTTTTTGTATAATTGCGGCATTTATCGCCACAAATTTAGAAAGTGTCATTGGTGCAACATTACAATCTAAATATACTTGGTTGACTAACGAAGTTGTTAATATCTTCAATACACTAATTGGTGCAGTTGTAGCAATTATCTTGGCACTAACTTGGCAAGTAATATTTGTTTAAAACCTTACCAAACATTAAACTTTTTAAAAATTTTAGAGCAGTATTTTTACAGTAAAATTGCTGCTTTTTTTTATATTCATTGTTCTTTAAGCTACTGAAAAAATGTTCAATTTTAACACCATAAATATACAGAATTGATACTAATTTGAGAATTATTTATTTTCCAGGAAACTAATTCACTAAATCTTTATCATCATGAACCTTATTTTTCTACTGTTTTATCTATTATCTAATAGAAAAGCTGTATATAAATTTAGTGTTTTCCTCATACTTATTTTATGGAATCTTCATCATTTTTGACAATTAACGACGAACAAATAGAACTTTCTCAAGTAGTTAAGTATTTACAAGTATCCGGTAAACTCAATCAGTTTATTAGCGATGTTTTGCGTCAATACATTTTAGAACAAGAAATAGCAACTAGAAATGATATAGATGTCAGTACAGCACTGATTGAACAATCAATAATTGATTTTCGGTTAAAAAATCAACTCACAGATGCTGAAAAGTTCCAAGCATGGTTACAAAATAACGGGAGTGACTATGCAACATTTTACGAATCTGTTACCTTTAGTTTCAAATTAGAAAAACTCAAAGCGGTAATTACCGAACCAAAACTACCAGAATATTTCATTGAAAGAAAAATTTATTTAGATAGAGTGATACTTTCTCGAATCATGGTTGATAACCGTGAATTAGCTGAAGAATTACACACTCAAATTGAAGAAGGAAGTAGTTTTGAACAGTTAGCAAAAGAATATTCCTTAGCTGATGAAAAAACCTTTAACGGTATGATGGGTCCTATTAGTCGGGGTAGTTTACCTGATATTTTACGAGCGCCCATAGATGCTGTCAACCCTGGACAATTGATAGGACCAATAGAACTAGAAGGACGTTTTAGTTTATTTAGATTAGAAGGTATCATACCAGCATCTTTAGAAAACAATCAACTCAAACAATCACTACAAACAGAACTATTTGAAAAATGGATAGGGGAGAAAATTCAAAACCTGACAGTAAAATTACAAGTAAATTAACTATTCCAAATTGTCAATTGAATCATCAATCAAATTATCAAAATTTACCAATAAATGTGTTAGATGCTTTACCTTGGGAACAACCGCCATTATCCTGGTTGAATACTGAAGAACAATCAGAATTAAAAAACCAATTAGAAGTTTGTAAATATCAACTTGGGGAAAAAATTTGGACACAAGAAACGGGAGAATATCAGTTTTTTATTATTACTGGTAAAGTCCGGTTACGAAATCAAAATAGTCAACCTATCGCTACGTTAGAGGATGGAGACTGGTTTGGAAACTTACAACCTTTATTTACTAATTGTAAAGCAGTAGCTGCGAGTAAAGAAGTTGTAGTTGTGTATTGGAATTCATCACTTTGGAATAATTTTCAAAATCCTCAAATTGATGAATTTTGGCATGATAAAGGTGACAGAAAACAGGTAATAAGTGAGAGAGAAAATATAGAACCAGAGGAAGAAAATTTTTCCTTACAAACTACATCTTCTTCACTTTCACCATCTCCTCCTAAACCTGTAATTTCTGACTATCCTTTTATCATTAGTGCAAATACTGCTGCTGCTTGTTTAACAATGATGGCGCAATATTTAAACAATGGTGTCCAACTGGAATGGGTACAACGTCAACTACGGGGACAAAGACCCAAAAATGTCATAGAAACCGCAGAAAAATTAGGTTTATCCCTGCGTAAATTACAGGTAAGTTGGCAAGAATTAAGACAGTTATCTTTTCCAGCTTTATTACAATGGAATTCTGAAGGAATTAATAATTGGGTTGTTAGCTATGGGATGAAAGGTAATTGTTTAATTATTGCCAATCCTCTCAATACTGAATGTGAATATTTAACCCAATCCGTAGTAGAATCCTGTTGGGATGGTCAACTATGGCAATGTGAATTAATTTCTAAACAGGAGAAATTTAATCTTTCTTGGTTCACTCCCGCAGTTTGGAAATACCGTAAATTATTAAGTGAGGTATTACTCGCTTCTTTCACTTTACAATTGCTGGGTTTAACTTCACCATTAATTACCCAAGTTATCATTGATAAAGTTATGGTGCAAGAGAGTTTAGCAACTCTTGATGTCATGGCCATAGCTTTATTATTAGTTGCTGTTTTTGAATCTCTTCTGGGTATCCTCAGACTTTTCATTTTTACCCACACTGCACGACGTTTAGATTTGAGTTTATCCGCTCAACTTTTCCGTCATTTAATGCGTTTACCCCTAGCTTATTTTGAATCTCGCAGAGTTGGAGATACAGTCGCTAGAGTTCAAGAATTAGAACAAATTCGTCAATTTTTAACAGGTACAGCTTTAACAGTAATTCTTGATAGTATCTTTGCTATTGTCTACCTGGGATTGATGTTTTATTACAACATTCCTTTAACCTTTGTAGCTTTAGCTGTTCTCCCATTATTTGCGATTTTAACAATTGTTGCTACTCCGATTTTAAGAAATTGGTTAAACCAAACCTTTAACCGCAGTGCTGACAGTCAATCATTTTTAGTAGAGACTATTACAGGGATTCATTCTGTTAAAGCTCATGCTGCTGAACCTGTTGCTAGAGAACGCTGGGAAGGTTTATTTGCTCGGTTTATTAGAACTGGTTTTAAAGCCTCGACAACATCAAATATTAGTAGTAACATTGGTGATTTTCTCACTAATTTTTCTACTTTATTAATCCTTTGGTTTGGTGCAAGATTGGTAATAGATAATCAAATTACAGTTGGGCAATTAATCGCCTTTCAAATGTTGTCAGGGCGAGTTACTGGGCCATTACTAAGGTTAGTACAGTTATGGCAAAATCTGCAACAAGTCCTCCTTTCAGTTGATAGAATTGGTGATATTCTCAATGCTGCACCAGAAGCAGAAGCAGGAACAGGTTTAGTATTACCACCCCTCAAAGGTGAAGTTAATTTTGAACAGGTTTTCTTTCGTTATAGTCCTAACACTGAACCTGTACTAAAAGGAATTTCCTTTGATGTTCAACCAGGGCAATTTGTAGGAATTGTGGGACGCAGTGGTTCTGGAAAAAGCACCCTTTCTAAATTGTTGCAAAGACTTTATCAAATTGAATCAGGCAGAATTTTAATTGATGGTTTTGACCTCAAAAGTTGTGATTTAGCATCTTTAAGACAGCAAATTTCTGTAGTTCTCCAAGAAGACTTTTTATTTAATGGTTCAATTTTGGAAAACATCAGTTTAGGAAATCCTGATATCACTGCTGAACAAGTTGTAGAAGCTGCAAGATTAGCAGTAGCACACGATTTTATTAGTCAATTACCATTAGGTTACGAAAACAATGTTGGTGAAAGAGGTACAGCTTTATCTGGTGGACAAAGACAACGGATAGCTTTAGCAAGACTGTTTCTTTCCACCGCACCAATTTTGATTTTAGATGAAGCTACCAGTGCTTTAGATAGTGAAACAGAACAGCAAGTATTAAAAAATTTGCAGACAGTTTCTGCTAACCGCACCGTGTTTTTAATTGCTCATCGTTTTGCACCTTTAAAACGTGCAGATTTAATTTTGGTGATGGAAAAAGGTATCGTTGCAGAAAGGGGTACACACGCAGAGTTATTACAACAAAAGGGTTTATACTGGTCACTTTATCAACGACAACAGATGAATATTTAAAACAAAAGACGTTCCATCGGAACGTCCTGTTAATTTGCTATTTATTCAGTCACAATTTGTTGGCTAAAACCTATTTATTCCAGTTCTAAAACTTTTTGAGTATTTTCACGACGACGCTGTTCTTTCTGTTCATACTCAGCTACACAGCTACCTTTTTCTACCATTACACAACTGAGATAATTGGTAATTTCTATTAAACCCGCTCTCAGTGCTTTCGCTACAGGTGCTTTATTACTGGTTTGTTTATCACCACCAACATAAACACCGAAAAGACCTACAGAACCAGCACTACTTTCTGATTCACTAGTAGCGCGTCCTTCAATTGTGCGTGCATATACTACTTCAGCGGTAGTAGAATCTACAACACGTAAGTCAATAGCTACATAGGCTTTTTGCTTGTTTTGACGATTACCACCACCAAAACTTAAAGGGCCTAAACGCAAACCACCAATGCTTGCACCACTAGATTCTTCCTCAACACCATCTTCATAGGATGTCACCTTACCTAAAATAATATATTTCGCACCTGTGAGTTCTCCTTTTTTCGCTGCGGTTTCTTTGCGAACTAAACCTAATTCAGCAAGTTCTTGTTCGGAAATTACCTCTCCTAATTTCTGTCGCTCAACAACGGTAAATTTACCTGTTGATGTTAATTCGTTACTTAAAGCATCCGCTAACTGCTTAGATGTACCATTCTGCCACCACCACCAGGTAGTCTCATTTTTAAAGTCTGGTACGGAAATGGTGAGTTTTTCTTGTGCAAATGCACTAATGCTACCGAGAGATAAACTCAGAGTTACTGTTGCTAACGCTATTGCGGTGTGATTAGTTAAGCGCTGATAAAAAGACAAAGTTTTCATAAGTATGGTGATTGTCAACAGAAAGCAATTGGTTTGTATTCAAGTTCAACGACTTATTTTATACCAAAAAAAGTTAAATTGGCATGAAAAAACAACTGATAACAGATTTGGGTGCAGTGAGGTACACAACTAAACCTACAAGTCTTGACTGGAAAGCATTTAAAAGCTAGATGATAACCGCTAAAAACCAAAAGTTGCTATATGTTAATTATTGTTAATATTGACTAAGTGAAAAATTACCTAATAAGTAGTCGTGCAAAATAAATTTCATATTTAGGGAAGGTGACAGGTGACAGGTGACAGACAAGAGATACAGAGATTTCTATTGTTTTCCCAAATGTGCAATTAATTTTGCCCAGGTACTTAAAAACTTAAATTAAAACTTATGATTTTTCTAAAAATTTTATAGTTTTTGATTGCAAAAATCTGTCATTACCTGTGTAGAAAATTAAGTTTAAGTCTAAACTCCAGAAGGTTACACACCGCTAAACTACAGCGCACCAGATAGTAAGCATGGTAGTGGTACACGTTAAGTAGATTTCCACCAATGATGATTTTGAATCATGGTGTGTACTTGCCAATCGGGAGCAGATTGGGGATAATCTGAGCGATAATGTCCACCTCTGCTTTCAGTTCTAAAAGCTGCACTTTTGAGAATTAAATAAGCTACATCTAATAAATTTTGTGTTTCTGCCCAAAGACGTAATAGTTTATCAATATCAGCTAAATTGAAACTAGCAACCTCTCCAGGACGTAAACTTTGCAAAAATTGACTTAAAGGTAAATTTGCAAAATCCTGTTGCCAAGATGTTATATTGGCGATCGCTTCCTCTAAACTAGATTTTTCTCTACAAATACCCGCACTTTGCCAAACTACACGGGGTACATTTTCCCGCAAATCTTCCAGATATACCCGTTGATGTTGCCATTCATCATCTGATAAAACACAGGCAACAGACTCAGATGAAAATGGTAATTCTGTTTGCGATGTATGCAAAACCTGCTCTTGTAAATCAGCAGTTTGCGCTCCAAATACAATACATTCCAACAGAGAATTACTCGCTAAACGGTTCGCTCCATGCACTCCCGTACTAGCAGTTTCTCCCACCGCATACAAACCAGGAATATTCGTCCGATTTTGTAAATCTGCCAGCACACCACCCATCCAATAATGAGCCGCAGGAGCTACAGGTACAGGTTGATGAAAAACATCAACACCCCAATGTTGACAGACTTGAATAATATTAGGAAAACGTTGACGAATTTTATCAGCAGGAATAGGACGCATATCTAACCAGACATGGGCGGTAGCCAAATCCTCGGCAGTATTTTGTAAATGACTAAAAATTGCTCTACTCACCACATCTCGCGGTGCAAGTTCACCCGCTGGGTCATAGTCAAACGCAAAACGGCGCCCTTTGTCATCAACTAAATGCGCTCCTTCACCCCTCACCGCTTCACTAATTAAAAATCGCCCTGGTTTAACTAAAGCTGTCGGGTGAAATTGCACAAATTCTAAATCACGTAAAATCGCTCCAGCCCGCCAAGCAATAGCTACTCCATCCCCCGTACTCACTGCCGGGTTAGTAGTTTGGGCAAATACTTGACCACCGCCACCAGTTGCTAGTACCACCGCACCAGCTTTTATCCATGTCACTTGACCTTGATAAAACAGGCTAATTCCTTCACATTTACCTGTTTGAGGTTCTATCCATAGAGATAATGCTAAAGCTTGCTGGATTACTTGGATATTTTGACGACGTAATACTTGGGCTGTGAGAGTTGTAGTTACCTCTCTACCAGTGGTATCAGCTGCATGGAGAACCCGATGGCGGGAATGGGCAGCTTCTAAAGTTAACGCCAGGGAATTACCATGACGATCAAAAGCTACACCCAAGTTAACTAGAGATTGAATACAATTAGGGGCTTGTTGGGCTAAAAATTCTACGGCTTGCACATCACACAAACCAGCCCCAGCTTTTAAAGTATCTTCAATATGTAGTTTAGGTGAATCTTCGGGAGCGACAGCAGCAGCAATACCCCCTTGCGCCCAGTCACTAGCTGATAAAGTAACAGTTTCTTTAGTAATTAAGCCTACGTGCAAAGATTCTGGTAGACACAGTGCTGTGTATAGTCCAGCCGCACCAGCACCGACTACTACAACATCAAATTGGTTAGGAATATCTAATAAGTTCAAGGAGTTCAAAAGTCAGGGGGTGATGGGGAGAGTGGGAGATGGGTAATGGGGAGATGGGGAGGTGTCAATTCAAAATTCAAAAGTCAAAATTAAGAACTTTTTTACCTATGCCCCATGCCCTATGCCCCATGCCCAATTAACAAAATGGGTTATCTATAGATACCGTTGTTATAACGATCATCTCCTTCGTTAAATTCGGATGATTGTTCTGTCACAGTTAAGTTATCTCTATTGGCTTCTAAAGTCTTTTTCTGGCGCTCGCTCAAACCAGGGATATTGAATACATCTTCTACCTCTTTGTAGGGAGCATTTTGGATAATTTTACTAGCTAAGTTAGGATACATCCCTGGATACTCTCTAAAAGCAGCAATATTGGTATTATTCAAATCAATCTTTTTACCGAATTCTGTTCCTAGTTTCGCATCTGCTTTATTTTGACGTGCAACAGCCATTACAGGAACTTGCTGCCAATTCAAGCTACTAAAACTCGCAGCTTGGGCAGTTTGGCTTGTTCCTAACCATCCCCAACAGCCAATTAACAAACTAAAAACAGTTAATAAACGTACTAATCCTTTCACGATTTTCTACCTCTTTCCATCAATACAGAAATAAAATTTTTCAACTACAGGCTGTCAGCTATCGGTATAACTAAGAAGTATAAAGTAATCATTTCATACCACTGAATATCTCAAGGTTTCATGTATTACTGGTTGCTTCTGACTTGATACTCTGGTTAATAGCTGATAGCTGAATCAACACACAGCAGTCATCACAAACTAATATACAACTTAGTGAACTTTCCAACTTAGCTGTACTAGAAGTTGATACTTGGGTAATAATCTGCCATTACCATGTTAGGGATTTTTTTTAAACTTTAATTTGTAAACATTTATTACTAATTTTTGCCTATTCGTAGATAGGAATTTTAAGCAAGAATCGCCGCTACTAAAAACAGACTATCTACTAAAATTGTACTCAAAACTGCGCCACTGAAGGCGTACCAATGACGTTCTTGTTTACCTAAAGTAGCTAATCCCACCGTTAATAATGCTAAAGCCAACACCATCGCCCAGCTTTCACCCCAAGGTGTTTGTACTTGAAATAAGGCATTTTTTAAGATTTGTGAAGCTCCATCGGCATCGCTTCTCATAATCTGCCGCCAGTATGGCATTAAGTCTACTAGGTAAAAATATAAATCCGTTAAAGCAGTACCAAACAAAGAACCTAGATAAAACCAGTTACCGACTTTACCCCAGTTTCTAGACAGACACCAAATTGCAAAGGGTAGGCCAATAGCTTCTATCGGTAAGTGAAACAGCGGTTCCCAACGTAACCAACCCCAATAAATCGCCCCTGTTAGCCAACTCCAGCTAAAGCCTAACAGTAAATCCCCCCACAGATAGGTTTGAGGGCGTGACATTAATCTTAAACTCAGCCAAATCCAAAACCCTGTAATCACTACACTTATTGTAGGTAGCGATCGCACCAATGGCGCTTCTATAAAAACCGGCACAGATACCAAAAACACCGCCGCTGCAAACACTAACCAACTTTGTTTAGCAATTTTGGTAGTTGGTAAAGAAGGCGATAACGAAAGACTAGATTCTAACTCATTAATACCTATTGGCTGATTAGCAATAGTATCTAAATCAGTTTCAATAGAAGATGTAGCAGTAGTGTAGGATGTCAACGTATTATTAATCAAAGTTTTTAATATTTGTTACTAAACTTTACTTATCTACAATATCACACCATTAAATCCCCCCCAGGGGCATATTGATTATACATCATTTTTGGAATTAGGAGATGAGGATCTGAGGTGTTGTCCAGAAAAACATATCTAAACAGCGGATTAAGTTAGATAATTTGCTAGAATTACGAATCCATTTTGGGAGTATGGTTAATGGCGATAATATTAGAAGTAAATAGTATAAATTTACTATCATCTCAACTACTAACCGTGGCAGAAAACACAGACAAACTGACCCCGGAATGGCTGCAAGCATTTATATTAGGTATTGTCCAAGGGATTACAGAATTTTTGCCCATCAGTAGTACAGCACATCTGTTAATTGTCACCAAAGTATTAGGTTGGAAAGAACTAGGTGCAAAAGATTTTGTAGATGCGATTCAATTCGGTAGTGTCATCGCCATACTCTGGTATTTTTGGGCTTTAATTTCCAGTATTGTCAAAGGTGCAATCAAAGCCTTCAAAACCAAAGACTGGGAAAGCGAAGAATGGAAAATTATGGTAGGTATTGCCGTGGGTACAATGCCAGCCTTAATTTTTGGTTTTTTATTGAAAGATGTTCTACCTGATGCTCCCTTAATTATTGCTATAATGTCAGTCGTCATGGCGATTTTATTGGGATTAGCAGAGAAAATTGGCACTCGTAAACGTGGTTTCGATGCCTTGCAGATTAAGGATGGTATATTAGTAGGATTAGGACAAACTCTAGCTTTAATTCCTGGAGCTTCCCGTTCTGGTTCAACCTTAACCACAGCCTTATTTTTAGGTTTAGAAAGAGATACAGCCGCCAAGTTTTCATTTTTGTTAGGGTTTCCCACCTTAACTGTAGCTACTCTCTATAAAAGTCTGAAGATTTTTAAGCTGTTTCAAGCAGGACAATTACCAGATAATATAGTTTTACTATTAGTAATTGGGATTGTTTCCACCTTTATTTTTTCTTACCTATCAATCGCATTTTTAATTCGCTATTTACAGACCAAAAATACCTTTGTATTTGTTTGGTACAGACTAGCTTTTGGTATAGCTATTTTATTAGCGATCGCCAACGGTTGGCAAGAATAATTTTTGAGGAGTTCAAGGAGTCAGAAAAAGAGGGGGAGAAGGGGAGAGTGGGTGACGGGGTGAAGAAATTTATCTAACTATCAACTACCCACTATCACCTATCAACTATCAACTACCAACTATGATTATTAACCCTGCTAAAATTACTAAAGTTATCCCCGCATCAATTGCTGAAGAAATTGGCTTTGAAGCTGGTGATGCAATTGTCGCTATTAACGGCACAAAACCAAGAGATTTAATAGACTATCAATTTTTATGTGCAGATGAAATTTTAGAACTAGAAGTATTAGATACTCGTGGTAAAACCCATCATATTGAAATCGAAAAAGACTATGATGACGACTTGGGTTTAGAATTTGAAACTGCCTTATTTGATGGTTTAATTCAATGTAATAATCATTGTCCCTTTTGCTTTATAGATCAACAACCACCAGGGAAAAGATCGAGTTTATATTTCAAAGATGATGATTATCGTTTGAGTTTTTTATATGGTTCTTATTTAACCTTAACTAACTTACCCGAAAAAGAATGGCAACGCATCGAACAAATGCGACTATCACCCCTTTATGTTTCCGTTCATGCTACAGAACCAGAAATCAGAATTAGACTCTTAAAAAATCAACGTGCAGGGCAGATATTAGAACAGATAAAATGGTTTCAAGCCAGACGTTTACAGATTCATGCCCAAGTCGTTGTTTGTCCTGGTATTAATGATGGTGAACATCTAGAAAAAACCCTCAGAGACTTAACATCTTTTCACACAGGAGACATCCCCGCAGTTGCATCAATAGCAGTTGTTCCTGTTGGTTTAACAAGATTTCGTCCCCAAGAAGATGAACTGATTCCTGTAACCAGAGAAAAAGCCAAAGAAGTAATTAATCAAGTAAAATTACTCTGTCAAGAATTTAAGCAAAAATTTGATTCTAGTGTGGCTTGGTTAGCCGATGAATGGTTTTTAATAGCCGGGGAAGAATTACCGAGTGAAGCCGAATATGAAGAATATCCGCAAATCGCCAATGGTGTAGGTTCAATTCGTCTATTTATTAAACAGTTTACCCATGCAGCCCAGGAATTATTGCCAGCGAAAATAGCCACTCCCAAAAAATTAACTTGGGTGGTAGGTAACGCAGTAGAAACAGCATTTCAACCCTTGGTAGAACAGTTAAATAAAGTAGAGGGATTAGAAGTAAATATAAGAGCTTTATATAGTGATTATTGGGGACAAAATATTAGTGTGACAGGATTATTAACTGGACATGATTTATTATTTCACTTAAAAGGACAAGATTTAGGAGCGGGAATTTTATTACCTCAAGTAATGCTTAAACATGGGGAATTAATATTCTTAGATGATATGAGCGTTGCAGATGTATCTAAACAACTAAATACCGTAATATTGCCGGTTGCGGACGTTGAAGATTTGATGAATACTTGTTGTCAGTAAAGGTTTAGCACTTCTAAAACCTGAAAGTTAGTTGTCAGTCGTACATTACTAAACATCAATGATTAACAACATTAAATTACCAACTCAACTTACATCAAAAATGTTGAGCTTATTGTGTTTACATTTGAATTTATTGATTTTCAATGGGTTGGTAATTTTTCCCACTAATGCAGCCACAAAAACAGGAAAACTGAACATCACAAAAAGTCAGGTTAGTCTTCAGGAAAATACTGTAAATCCTTTAACAAACAGCATCCCTGAAATTACAGCGCAGAATTTTCAAGAAGATATTGATTTATTACAAACAAAATTCAAATTAGATGTTGTCCCAAATTCTAATTTACCTATTAGTAGTAAAGATGCAATTGCTTTACAACAAGAATTAATAAACTTGATTGGTAGAGTTGAAAGCTCTCATTTAGCAGCTTTAGTTAGTAGGGGAAAAAACAGCCAGACTAGCAGTAGTAGAAATGTGAAATCATCTCATTCAAGCACAGATTCTAGTTTAGAAGAAACTCTAGCTCAAGCTAGGGAAGTTGTAAAGAATATCCCCGTTTTAATTGCTAAAAAAAATTATGCCTTAGTCCGTCAGCAGTGGTTCAGAACAAAATTAGAGTTATGGAAACAGTTTCCTATTAATCAGAGAATAGCTCAACCAGAAACTCGCTCAGTTTGGTTAGATAGAGGAACAATTGTTAGTGCCAAAAATGAAGAGGGTTTAAAAAAAGTTTTTGATCGTTTGGCACAGGCAGGAATTAATACAGTATTTTTTGAAACTGTGAACGCTAGTTATACTATTTATCCTAGCAAAGTTGCGCCGGCACAAAACCCTTTAATTAAAGATTGGGATCCCCTAGCATCAGCGGTGAAATTAGCTCATGCTAGAGGCATGGAATTACACGCTTGGGTGTGGGTTTTTGCTGCTGGTAATACTCGTCATAATCAAATTATTGGTGCTGATGCTAATTATCCTGGGCCTGTATTAGCAGCTAATCCTGATTGGGCAAATTATGATCAAAAGGGGCGGATGATTCCCATTGGTCAAACTAAGCCTTTTTTAGATCCCGCTAATTCTGAAGTCAGGGAATATTTATTAAATTTGTACACAGAAATAGTCACTCGTTATCAAGTTGATGGTATACAACTAGACTATATTCGTTATCCTTTTCAAGATCCCTTTGTCGGTAGAACCTATGGTTATGGTCAAGCAGCAAGGGAGAAATTTAAACAACAAACTGGAATAGATCCAGTTAATATTAATCCTCGTCAGCGACAGTTGTGGCATAAATGGACGGCTTTTCGGACGGAACAAGTTAATAGTTTTGTGGCTGAAGTTGCCCAAATGTTGCGAGCCAAAAAATCGAGTTTAATTTTGTCCGTGGCGGTGTTTCCGTTGGGAGAATATGAACGAGTCCAAAAAATCCAACAGCATTGGGAAGTTTGGGCTAGAAGGGGGGATATAGATTTAATTGTGCCAATGACCTATGCGTTGGATACTCCCCGCTTTCAAAAATTAGCCCAACCTTGGATTAATTCTCGTAAATTAGGTTCTACTTTATTAGTTCCAGGGATTCGTTTATTATCTTTACCTACTTTGGGTGCTTTTGATCAATTGCAACTACTCAGAGATTTACCTGTGAGTGGTTATGCTTTGTTTGCTGTTGATAATTTTAATGATGAGTTAGATCAGTTATTGAGTAGCACTCAAGGAAAGGTGCAACGTTCTTATGTTGAACCTATTCCCCAGCGTCAGCCATTTAGAACTGCGGCTTTTCGCTTTGCGGCTTTACGACAGGAATGGCAGTTTTTACAAGCAAATGATCAACAATTTCTCAAGTCTGTCATAGCAAATGCTGACTTGAAGAATGAATCTCAAAAGGTACAAAATGCCCTGAATAAATTGGCAGCTTTACCTTCTGCGAGTCATTTTATCAGTGCAAGAGGAGAACTGGCGCGTTTTCAGGTTAAGTTTAAAACCTTAATGAGTTCAGTAGCTGAGGAAGATCCCTATCGAATTAGAGTTTGGGAAAATAAGATTTCAACTATAGAAAGATTATTACGTTATGGTGAAAGGAAAGTATTAAAAGTAAAAGGTTAAAAAACTCAAGTTTTAGATACAGCAGCTAACAGCTATCAGCAGTTGGTTATCAAGCCCCTTGATTTTCAGAGGGAACAGGAAAAACTCATGTTTAAAAACATGAAATTGAAATAATGACACTGTTTTTTTAAATGATCTTTAAACTCAGCACTAAAATTTCTTATCTGTTCCCTGTTCCCTTCTTTTGTATTGATATGCAATCTGCTGTAATTGATATTTGGGAGATATCTTGAACTTAATATGCAAGCTTCATCAGACTATTTCAGCATAAAAAATTTAGAGTCAATTATTGATGATTCACCACTTACAATTGCACCTGAAACACCTGTGTTAGATGCGATCGCCATGATGGCTAAGTATGCCAAAGGTATATTAATCACATCAGACTCCCAGCTATTAGGATACTTAACACAACAAGATATAGTAGATTTGGTTGCTTCTGCCAGGAATTTAAACAACACCACCACAACTGAAGTAATGCGGACTCCTGTGATGCAAATACAACTTCAGGCAGAGAATTTTTTAGTCAAAGTTACATCTTTATTGCATGAATCTCAGTTCAAGTTATTTGCTGTAGTTGATGAACAAGGAAAACTGCAAGGAACAATCACCCCGGAGAGTCTTTGTTTGGCGATCGCACCATTAGCACAAACAATAACTGATTGTCAGGTCAAAGAAAATCAACTGCGGCAATCTCAACAGATGTTGCAATTAATCATGGATACTGTTCCCCATTATATTTTTTGGAAAGATATCAATTCTCGCTTTCTGAGTTGTAATCGTAAATTTGCCCAAATGGTAGGTTATGAAAATTCAGCAGACATAGTTGGTAAAACTGATGATGATTTAATTGCCAATCCAGAAATCGCAGAATTTTATCGTGCTTATGATGATGCGGTAATGCAAAATAATCAGCCAGAATGTAATCGGATTACTCATCAAATACAAGCTGATGGTAGTCAGATGTGGTTAGAAACTAACAAAGTCCCCCTGCTAAATACCCAAGGACAAGTCATAGGTATGTTGGGAACAATGGAAGATATTACAGAAAGAGTGCGATCGCAAACAGCTTTAGAAAAAAGTGACCAGAAATATCAGCAAATTACTCAACTTTCCCCAGTCGGTATCTTTCGTTGTGATTCTCAAGGTAACTATCTCTACGTCAATAATCGCTGGCACGAAATTACAGGATTAACACCCTCATCTGCAATGGGTTTAGGTTGGTTAGAAGCAGTGTATCCCGAAGACCGAGAGGGCATTATTCAGGAATTTTTAGCATCTGTCCTGGAAAATCGTCCTTTTCGCTCAGAATATCGGTTGTTATGTGTTGACGGTACAGCGACTTGGGTATTAGGTCAAGCTGTTGCAGAATTGATGACAGAGGAAAAAGTTATTACTTACCTTGGTACATTCACAGATATTACTGATTATAAACAAGTAGAATTAGCACTGGCAGAAAAAGTAAAATTAGCAGACCTACGCACAAAAATTGATGCTATTCTCACCCAGTCAGAAAACTTAATCGCCATGATGCGTGGCTGTACCGATATTTTAGTTGAACATCTAGAGGTTTCCTTTGCTCGACTCTGGACACTAAACCCAGAAACACAAATTCTAGAACTTCAAGTTAGCTCTGGTATTTATATCCACATCAATGGTTGTCATAGTCATATAGCAGTTGGTAGGTTAAAAATAGGCTTAATTGCCGCCCAAGGTCAACCTCACTGTACCAACTCTTTAGAAAACGATCCTTATATTAATAATAAAGAATGGGCAAAAAGAGAAGGAATGAAATCCTTTGCTGGCTATCCATTAATTGTAGAAGGGGAAATAATTGGAGTCATAGCTATGTTTTCCCAAAAAACAATGACAGCAGAAGCTTTTACCGCCTTGGGAATAGTTGCCAACGAAATAGCAATTGGCATTAAACGTAAACAAACAGAATCTGCACTCAGAGAGAGTGAAGAACGTTTTCGTAACTTAGTAGAAACCAGTAGTGATTGCATCTGGGAGATAGATGTAAATGGAACTTATACCTACGTTAGCCCTAACATTAAAGAAATTTTAGGTTATCAACAACAAGAACTACTAGGAAAAACCGCTTTTGATCTGATGCCACCAGCAGAAGCAGAACGGTTCAATAAGATATTAAAAGCGATTTTTACAGATAGAAAACCCTTTAAATATCTAGAAAAGATTAATCTGCACAAAGATGGTCATTTAGTAGTTTTAGAAACTAGCGGTGTACCCAGATTGAATTCAGAAGGTGAATTTTGGGGATATCGGGGTATCGCCAGAGATATTACAGAACGTAAATCAGTAGAAAAATCTTTACTCAGGCTACAAAAAGCTATAGAAAGTACCAGTGATGCTATTAGTATTACAGATATTACAGGTCAAGCTATTTATGTTAATCCTGCCTTTATAGAAATATTTGATTATACAGAAAGTCAATTAAATAACTGTGGTGGAATGGAAGCAAATTTTCGCAACAAACAGTTATTTAAAATCATATTTAATACGGTTCAAAAAGGTCAATCTTGGCGTGGTGAAGTGGCTATGAAGACTCGGAACGGAGAAGATGTACAGATTGATTTGCGTACAGATGCTATTACAGATAGCAGGGGAAATATAGTTTCATTCGTAAGTATTTATACAGATATAACGCAGCGGAAAATAATTGAAGAAGGACTAAGACTCAGAGATAGAGCAATGGCAGCAACTAGGAATGGAGTCGTTATTGCTGATGTCACCACACCAGGAAACCCAATTATATATGTCAATTCTGGCTTTGAAAATATCACAGGTTACACAGCGGCTGAAGCTCTGGGTCAAGATTTTCCTTTATTTCAAGATATTGAAATTAATCAGCAAGCTTTGCTGAGATTAAAAACCGCAATGGAAACTGGAAAAGACTGTACGGTTATCCTGCATAATTATAGTCAACATAGTAACTTGTTGTGGCATGAATTAAATATTTCACCAGTATATGATGTCTATGGTTCTCTTACACACTACATTGGCATTCAAACTGATATTACAGAACATAAACAAACAGAAATAGAATTATTAATTAGTCAACAAAGATTGCAATATTTATTAACTGCTAGTCCAGCAGTTATTTATACCAGAAAAACCAAGGACGATTTTGGCGCTATTTTTATCAGTAATAATATTGAATCTATGGTAGGTTATGAAGCCCAGGAATTTTTAACATATTCTGAATTTTGGCACAGTCATATTCATCCTGATGATGCACCATCCGTAATGAGAGAGCTATCGCAAGTTTTAGAAAAAAATGAGTATAGCTTGGAATATCGCTTTTTACACCAAGATGGTAGATATCGCTGGGTATATGATCAGGGAAAAGTCGTCTGGGATGAGTTTGGCAACCCTTTAGAACTGGTTGGTTACTGGGCAGATATTACAAATCGTAAACAGTTAGAACAAGAGCTAATCATCGCATTGGAGAAAGAGAAAGAACTCAACGAGTTAAAATCCCGCTTTATCTCCATGACTTCCCACGAGTTTCGTACACCTTTAAGTACCATTCTTTCATCGGCGGAGTTGTTAGAACACTATCGTTATAAATGGAGCGAAGATAAACAATTAACCCATTTACACAGAATTGAAACTGCTGTTCACAGAATGACCGAAATGCTAGATGATATTTTAGTTAGTGGTAAAGCAGAAGCAGGAAAACTTGAATATAGACCCATATCATTAGATTTGGTGCAATATTGCCATCAATTAGTAGAAGAAGTGAAGTTAAATGTGAAAAATCAGCACTTCATATCTTTTAGTAGTGAAGATAAGTCTATCTGCTGTTATATGGATGATAAATTGTTAGGACATATTTTTACTAACTTACTTTCTAATGCCATTAAATATTCTGCGGATAATACTCTAGTCAAATTTACGTTAGTTTGTCATGATAAACAAGCAATATTTGAAATTGAAGATCAAGGAATCGGTATTCCTGAAGAAGATTTACCACATTTATTTGAATCTTTTTATCGTGCTAGAAATGTTGGTAATATCTTAGGTACTGGATTAGGTCTGGCAATTGTTAAAAAATGTGTAGATATTTATCAAGGAGAAATTTATGTAACAAGTAATCTCGGACTAGGTACAAAATTTACCGTTAAAATACCATTAAAAAAAAATGAATTATGAGGTTAGTTATGCCAAAAATTTTAGTAATAGAAGATGAAGAGTCTGTACGGGAAAATCTTTTAGATTTATTAACAGCCGAAGAATTTGAAACTGTAGCTGCTGACAATGGAAAAGTTGGTTTAAGTCTGGCGATCGCCGAAATACCCGACTTAATTTTATGCGATATGATGATGCCCGAACTTGATGGTTATGGAGTATTAAAAGCATTACGCCAACAACCATTAACTGCCACAATTCCTTTTATTTTCTTGACTGCAAAATCTGCAAAATCTGATGTCCGTCAAGGTATGGATATGGGAGCAGATGATTATTTAACTAAACCTTTTACTCGCTCTGAATTATTAAGTGCTATCGTCAATAAGTTAGAAAAATATGCAACCTTTAAAAAGCATTTATCCAATCAAAGTGAAAGTCATAAATTATCACCAAGAATGCAGATATTAAATAAACAATTGCATCAAGATATAATCACTCATGATTTTCAAGGTTTTAAGATTCACTATCAACCAATTATTAATATAAATACTGGTCAAATCATTGGTGCTGAAAGTCTATTACGTTGGTATAATGACGAATTAGGTCAAGTTTCTCCTAGTGAATTTATTCCTCTAGCTGAATCAATCGGTTTAATTCTCAACATTGACAACTGGGTATTCAAAAATGTCTGTCAACAAATCAGAAGCTGGCATGATATGGGAATTAAGCCTTTAACAATTTCTGTTAATTTTTCAGCAGCAGAATTTAATCAAGAAGACTTAATTTCTAAAGTTGTTAATTTACTAGAAATTAATAACTTAGATCCCCATTATTTAGAAATTGAAATCACTGAAAGTATGATTATGAAAGATGTAACGTTTGCGATCAACATGATGAATAAATTACGTTCACTGGGATTTAAAATTGCTATTGATGATTTTGGAACAGGACAGTCTTCTCTTAACTATTTACGACTTCTCCCTGCTAACACCATTAAAATTGACCGTGCTTTTGTGCAAGATGTTGATCAGGATTGTACTAAAGCAATTATTACTAAGACCATGATTAAAATGGCTCAAGAATTAAAACTTCATATAATTGCTGAAGGCGTAGAAACACAGGCAGAACTATCATTCCTTCGGGACAATAAATGTGATGCTATTCAAGGCCATATATTTAGCATGGGATTGTCAAATTTAGAACTTGAAGATTTTTTATTGTCCCAGCAAAATTTTTCAGTGTAGATGATAATAGAAACCTCTAAACAATAGTAAATACAATGTAAAAAATAGTTATGACTCAGCAAAAACAAGATTTTAATAACGATATCAGTCTATCTTCCTCCCATTCAGGAGAACGTTACTGGGGTAATGTGGAAGTGATAGAAGAAGGTGAAAATTATAGAATTAGCCGTTTAGAAATTAAGCCCAGACATGGAATCAAAGCACAAATACATTATCATCGTCATGAACATTGGGTTGTAGTTTCTGGGGTAGCAAAGGTTACTTGTAATGATGAGGAAATATTTTTAAATCGTAATCAATCAACCTATGTACCAGCAGCTAGTTTACACAAGGTAGAAAATCCTGGTTCTATTCCTTTGATAATTCTGGAAATTCAAAATGGTGAGTATTTAGGAGAAGATGATATAGAGCGTCCTTGTGAATAATAAAAGGATGTAGAAGCACTCTTTGAGAAGTAACAAAGTGTGGCATTAGTAGTTTTTGATTATCAATTATTTAGATTAGGAGTGGGGATAATTGACTAAGGAAAATATTCAAACTATTCAAACTATTCAAACTATTCAATTACCTATTTCTTGGCAAGCTGTACTAGCTGAGGAATTAGAAAAACCTTATTTTAGTAAACTTCAAGAATTCTTAATTGAAGAAAGACAATCTTATTGTATTTATCCCCCTGAAAAAGATGTTTTTTCTGCTTTTGAATTAACAGCTTATGAACAGGTAAATGTTTTGTTATTAGGACAAGATCCTTACCACGGAGAAAACCAGGCACATGGATTATGCTTTTCTGTGAAACCAGGGATCAAATCACCACCATCATTAATGAATATTTTTAAGGAATTAAGAACGGATACAGGTTTTGATATTCCCAGTCATGGTTATTTAGTCAACTGGGCTAAACAAGGTGTTTTAATGTTAAATGCAGTGTTAACTGTCAGAGCAGGTACAGCAAATTCTCATAAAAATCAAGGTTGGGAAATTTTCACAGATGCGGTAATTAATCAGGTCAATCAAAAACCTGATCCAGTAATATTTGTATTATGGGGTGGTTATGCACAAAAGAAACTAAAGTTGATTGATACAACTAGACATTTAGTAATCCAATCGTCTCATCCTTCACCCCTTTCTGCGCGTCATGGTTTTTTTGGTAGTAAGCCTTTTTCGGCGATTAATTCTGCTTTAAAGGGTTGGGGTAAACCGGAAATTGATTGGGAATTGGGTGACTGGTGACTGGTAACTTGGTTATTAACCTCCCCCTCTCCCCCTCTCCCACTCTCCCTTTAAAACCATCCTTCTTGTTCTAGGGTTTCAATGAGTTGTAAACCACGGGGATCACCAACTCCTAAAAGTGAAGCTTTGGCATCTTCTCTAACTCCCAGGTCTTTATCTTCTGCAAAGGCTTGGATCAGTGCATCAATGGCTGTAGCATAAACTACATTGGAAGGTAGTTCTTTACACAATTGACCAATTGCCCAAGCGGAGTTACTACGGACTGCGGGTATAGGGTCTTGAACGAGTGCTTCAATCAGAGAGGGTATTGCACCGACCACTACTTCATAACCCACTGTTGCCATTTGTGCTAGGGCGCTGGCAGACCAGAGACGGACAGCAGAAATGTCAGTTCTGAGGGCATCGGTGAGAGGTTTTAGGGAACGACGGTCGCGGCAGTTGCCTAAAGCCCAAACTACGCCTTTTCGGACATAACCATTTAAATCGCGGTTTAGTTGATTGATTAATGGTTCAACTGCATCAGGACTGGGGTTGCGTCCTAGAGCATAAGCAGCACTAACTCTTACTAAAGGACAGGTATCAGTTAATAAACGAATTAGATGGGGTATTGCTCGTTCATCTTGAATATCACAAAATGCACGGGCGGCTAACATTCGTTGCTGAGATTGAGGATCTGTTAAAAGCACCAGCATTGCTTCTGGATCAGGTTTGGCTATTTCTGATTCAGGCTGAATAGCTTCTATTTTATCTAGAGGGCTTTCCAGATCCGCTTCGTTATCAAGTAGTTTTATATCGTCTTCGTCGTACATAATATTTTTTTGAATAAATAGAAATTATATAACAGGAGGCAGCCCTTCGAATTCGCTCAGGACAAAGAGGTAGGGGAGGATTAATAACCCAATCACCAATCACCAGTCACCAATCACCTATTTCTAATAAAGTGATTTTATCATCCAGAGGGATTGTGTTTGATAACCAAGCTGTTGATAAAGATTTAATGCGGGTGTGTTGGCAGTAAAGACTTGGAGACCGATTTGGCGATAGCTTTGCTCGCCGCAGGCATCGCCCCTTTGTTTTGCCCAATTTTCTATATGCTGCATTAATGCTTTACCAATACCCCGACGACGATGGGAAGGTAATACATACAGTAGAAATATATGAGCATGACGACTACCTGTAACTTGATCTATGGCGTTACCTGCCCAAAGACAGGCGACGGGGACTAGGGACTGGTGACTGGTGACTGGTGACTGGGTTTTTTCTTGACTATTAGCTGTTTCTTCTGTTTCATATACCCACCATAAAGGGGTATCAGTGGAGAGGTATTGCTCGACTGTATGGGCCAGGTGGGAAAAATCTTGATCAGGAAACAGTTCTTGGTAAGTGTGTTGGATGAACTTTACCAAGAGTGCTTTGTCAAGGGTAGAGCCTCGACAAATAGAATAGCTGTCCAGTGGAAAGTCAAAATTGGGCATTGGGCATTGGGTTATTAATCTTTCTTCATCTCCCCCTCACCTCCTGTTCCCTGTGTTTACAAACTACGAATTAAAACACCCACGGGTGCGGGTGCTGCCATATCTGAGGGTAAAAATATTCTGGCACTGACGGCTACTAGAGCGATTAAAAATACTAAAACTACTAGTAGGGGAGCAATGTATTGACGAAAAATAGACATATTTATTTAGTCAGTTATAAGTTGTTAGTTGTAGGGGTTTAGCACTGCTAAACCCTTACTGTCAATTGTGATTTCTAACAGTTAACGCTCGTCCCGGTCTAAATCATCTAGGACTCTTTCACAATACCAATTTTCTGGCATTCCGGGATAATTTTGTTTAGCTTGTTCGATTAACCTTTCTGCTGCGGCTACGTCACCGGATAATCTGGCAATGAGTCGGTTTTTCAAGTAGTTACCTGTGATTTCCTCATCTACTTCGTTCGGAAGAATGGGGTTATTAGGCTGTAACTTTTCGCGCCGTAATTGCCAAAATAGAACGTAGTAAAGTGTGCCAAAAATTAGAACTAGACTAATAGTTCCCAGGAGGGTGAGGAGGTTAAAGGCAAGATATCCGAGAACTAATTGTGAAAGTACATAACCTAGTAATAAACCTGTGACGATGAGGACGAATGTACCGACAAGAATAACTACTTGGTTCCCCATATATCCTCTTCTTCTTCAAGTCCTTTTCTGTTTGCTGTGACTGGTTTAGGATTCCAGGGTGCAAACAATGGTAATAATAGTAATCCTGCTACAGCAGCAACAATGCTAATCAGAAAAAATAGAGGCCAACCTGTACTTTTTGCTAATGAATCTGCTGGCGAAACTAGGATATCATGACTTACAGTCATAAAACTAGAAATTGACTTTTGTTCAATCATTATCCTCTAGTCCAGGACGATTCATGGGTTTCCCCTGTAACTGACTGCTATGCCACAATGTCAATCCTTGCACAGAGCGTTCTGGTGGTTCGCTACTAATTAGAGAAATAGCCAAGCCTAATATAATTGCTATTGGGGCGGTGATGGCCGAGCGCCAAATTCCCGGAAAGTTGAACCAGCCATTTTCTGAGCCAACCACAATGAGGATAACTGCTGCAACAGTGCCGTAAAATGCCCCATTAGCATTAATGCGGGGAACAAGAACTCCCATGAGGAAAATTCCCAGCAATGGACCTAAAAACATGGTGGTATATGTTACTAGAAACGGAAGTAAGGATTTTCCGGTTGAGGCTACAAAAAAGGCTGAAATTATCCCAACAATACCCCAAACGACAATCAAACCTTGGGCAACTTTTAAGGATCGAGATTCACTATATTCTGATTTGGCATAACGGTCATAAAAATCAACTGTCATGCAGGTAGCAAGGGAATGAAGCGCCGAGTCAATAGATGACATAGCAGCAGCAAAAATGGCAGCTACTAACAATCCTGAAGCCCCTGGGGGAACTTGATTAACGATAAAATAAGACAGAATTCCATCTGGTTTGACATCATCTGGAAGGCCTGCATTCAGGGAATAAAAACCAAATAATAAAACACCAAGTAGTAGTGTAGCGGCCACACCGACAAAGCCAGAAAACCAACCCAGAAAAATTGCCTTACGGGCTGAGGGGACATCGGCACAGGAGACGTATCGCTGCACAGATTGCTGGTTTGTTCCTGCTATAGCAAAGGCCAGTATTCCATAGGCAATTAATGCTGTTGGTAGTGAGCGAATTGATTCAGGTTCCCAGGATAGGTTCACCACTGCTAGTTTTCCCCCTTCGCTGGCTGCACGCCAAAGTTCTCCAAACCCACCAGGAACTCCTGAAGTTGCAGCCCAAATACCAGCGGCTAAACCTACGAAAATCATAGCAAACTGAAGTACATCAGTCCAAACTACTGCGGTAATCCCACCTGCTACGGTATAGACTATGGAAATTACCCCAACGATTAGTATGGCTATATACACAGGCATACCCGTAATAGTTGAGACAACTAAGGACGCGGCATATAAAAGTCCTCCCAAACGGGCAATCACAAATAGTAAAAAACAGAGTGAACCAAGAGAGCGAGTTTTGGCATCAAATCGTTTTTCTAAATACTCATAGGCAGTGGTTAGATTCAGCCCGACAAACAATGGTAGAAATATGAAGATGACTAATCCATAACCAATTAAGTCACCGAATTGAAGTTGTAGATAGAGAAAACCATGCTCATAGCCTTCTCCTGGACCACCAAGGAGTGAAGCAGCGGAGAATGAGGTGGCAATAATTGAGAAACCAATGGCCCACCAAGGTAGTTGTCGTGAACCGCGAAAATATTCTTCTGTATTGTTTTGCTTGCGACTTGCTGCAATTCCAATGCCTATAACAATGATGGCGTAAATTGCAACAATGAACCAATCAATGATGCTCATAAGTTGTTTAGGTGATTTATTATTTGGCTGTGCTGAATTTAGAATATGAATTCCAAAAATGTTAAATCTTAAATTTTGATTATTTGCGTCTTGGTATGAAGTATATTCATAACTTTTGATCAGCAACTTTTATAATTTGATTTAATTGATGTTTGGATCCGGCTGGACATTTTAGAATCAGGATTTTACTTTATTTGTTGCCAGTTCGATCAAATCTTCAATTTTCTTAATATTTTGATCTCCGGCTAGATAACCTATACCCCGATGTAAATGGAGGCGAAATTGGGTAATGAGGGTTTCTTTATCTGTTTCTAGTCCGTCGTTGTAACAGCGTTGTTTAAGTGCTAATAGCAAGATATCGGCTATTTCGCCGCCAAATACTTTCCAGGTCATTTCGACGTTGCTATCTTGGGGGATGGGTACGGGTGATGGTGTTGCTGGTTCGGCGAGGGAACGACAAAATGCCCAACGACATAGTATGTTCCATTGTTCTATTTTGGTGTTGCGTTTGAGTTTGAGTAGTTGGTCTTTGGCTGTTTGGGATAAGCGTATACGTTCTATTGGAGATTCCATAGTTTTTTATTAATGAACCACGAAGGAAGGGATTAAGAATTAGGTCTAGCTTGATAGAGAAATAGGATCTTCTGGGGGTGGATGGCGATTAATGGTTTTATCCGCTGCACGGATATTGATGATTCTTTCTCTGTTTAAGTTCAGTTTGACGATAGTTGCTTTTCCTATGGGTGTCAAGCCTATGATTTGTAGTCCATCTTTTGACCAGATAAAATGTTTTTGCCATTGATTTTCTCTGGGATTCAATAATGGCACTTGATTACCTGTTTCGGGATCTATCGCTGTTGTATGATTGGATTTTCTACGGTTACAATGAAAACAGGCTAAGGCTAGATTATCTATAGTATCTTGACCGTTTTTGCTTAATGGAATTATATGATCTACGGTGAATAATACATACTGCCATTTTTCTGAGGCGTGGCAATATTCACATAATTCTAATGCCCGTTGACGGACTTGTTGTTGAATTGCATCACTAATTTTTCTACTCGCCACTTTTATATAGTCTGATTATTCTGATTTTGGGCAATATTACGAACTACGCGATTAATGAAACTGAGATAATCATCTATTTCTTCATAACTATCTAATTCTTGTTCTTCTTCCTGGGTGAGTTGTGAATTTTGTTGTTTAGATAATAATAATTCAATGCGATTTTGGACAACACTAGAAGCACGAAAAATTGGTGTTCCTGCGTGTATTTCAATGCTAATTGCACCTTCTAGGGGTAAGGTTGCAGGTAAGTTGTTCAAGGTTGGGAGTAAGGGATTTGTCATATTTAATTCTCTGCAATACCAGATAATATTTTACCAAAAATAACCATCTTTTATAGTTGTTTCTCTTGTGCTAGAATTATATTCTAGGAGATATTCACGGGCGATCGCTTCGGTTTCTTTCAGGGTTTGATATTCTGATTTACTAATTTCTGTATCGGTGGAAAGTAAGATTACTTGATGACTTGCGGCGGGAAAGTATCTTTCTACTAGGTTGTTTCTGTGTGATGAATCTAATCTACCTAATGGTGTGTCTATGGCAATTGGTAGACGTTTTCCTGATACTTTGGCTAAACCCCACAGGAAGGCGATCGCTAATAATTGTTTTTCTCCCGCTGATAACCGATGTTTGGGTACTGGTTTACCATTTAGATCATATAATGATAAACCAAATGTTTTGGCATCAATGGCAATTCTATGTACCAAATCAGATTTATGTAATAAATACAAAAAACAATTTTTGACTTCTTCTTCTAATTTATTTAACTTCCTTAAAGTCAATTTTTCTCTAAATAATTTTAATGTATTTTGTACTTTTGTAGCTGCATTAATTAAATGCTCATTACTTTGATATTTCAGATTTTCACTAGTATAATTATTTAACTCTTTTTTTGTTTGTATAATTGTAGTTGCTAATTCTGTTAAACTACGATTGAGCAACTCAACTTTAGTATTTGCTTTGGTAAATTCTGCTTGCGCTTTTTCTCTAGCTTTTTGTAATTTTAAATATTCTTCCGGTGCTGCTGCGGTTTGAATTTGTCTTTCTACAGTTAGAATTTCTTCTTGATAATTCTCTAATTCTAATAATTTCTTATAGGCATTATTTTGGGCAGCTTGCAACCGATATATCACATTGTCAAGTAAACTTAAACTTTCTTCATCCGCATTTAACCAAGTTGTTTCCGTAGCTGAATTACCTGCATATAAATTATCTATATCTTCAGATAAAAAAGTTTGAATATTATTGATTTTCTCTAATTCTAAATGCAACTGATTTAATAACTTAATTAATCGTTCATCTCTAGAAATTAAGATATCCTTAGCTAATTGTACCTGTTGAAATTTTAACTCTTTTTCCCCTTGGGTTTGAATTTGGGATAATAAATTAGGAATTAAAGCTAACGGTAAAATATCTTCAGCTAATTCACATAACTCTTGACGGACATTCTCTATATTCTTAACTTGGTTTTCTTTTTGTGTATCTAACTTACTTCGTTCAGCGGCAATTTTACCACCTTCAGCAATATATTTATTTACAGCTTCTTCATTTTTTAATTGTAAATCTTTTAAACTATCTTCGAGGTTTTCTAATTCCTGATTTTTAGCTACTTGATTTTCTAATTGTTGACGCAAACGATTTTCTAATTCTTCTAGTTTAGCCAAATCTTGAGTATCAGCACTTTCCTTCTTTTTACGATTGACTAATATTTCTAAATCAACTGCTAATTTATCAGCTAACTCTAAACCCAAAAGTGCATTAATAGCATCAACAACTACAGATGGTGGTGTTTCTTGTTCTGCAAGTTCCTTAACTTGTTCACCGTCAAACAGAAATAAATTAGAAATACCTAAAGGTAAAATATTCTCTATATATTCATCCCAGATGTTAGCTAAAGATTGTGGCCATGTTTCATCATCACCCAAAATTCCTAATGAGTCTTTACCATCTTTAGGATTTTTTTCCCAAGTTCTAACAATCCGATATTTAATGGGTTTATCATCTTCAATATGTTCAAAAACTAATTCAATTCTAGTTTTATTAATGGGGTCAGCTTTATTATTCACACATTGATTTAAAAAGTCATTATAACTAAGATTGCCCCTAGTGGAACATTGAGCGCGTGGTCCATATAAAGCTAAACGAATTGCATCCATTAAGGTTGTTTTTCCCCCACCATTCATACCTCCTAAAAGAATGATAGGACGAATATTATCATCATCAATTCTCGGATTAAGATTGATGACTTGTCTATCAGCATAAGGACCGAAATTTTGCAGCACGAGTTCGAGGAATATCATGATGATTGATGGGAATTTATGAATCTAAGTCTAGAATAAAAAATGAGTTTCGCGCAAAGCTATAAAGAAGCAAAGACGCAAAGTCAAGTATATTTGATTGTGGGTGGTATTTTTTAAATCAAAATCGGTTAATCTTCTTTTTTCTTAAACTTCCTATTTGCAAAAGTATCTGGTTTAGTTTCTTCCTTTTCTGGTGTTTCACCTATATTTAATTGTTTGAATGCTTTGCGAATTTTATCTACATCACCATCACTTGCAGCTTGTCGTAAATCCCTTTTAAAATGGGCATTTTTAATAGCTTCTTCCTGAGAACGGGAACTTGTATCAAAGCATTTTTCTAAACTATCAAAAATCCCTATACGGCGAGTTTTTTTTCTAAATTGTCTTTCTGTATCTAACAGTTTGGCCATGAGTTCTAATTGCATTCCATCACCATCACAAATTTCTTCTAATACTTCCCATTCGTCGCTACCCAGTAAACTATAATCTGAACCAGGACGGGGGTCTTTAAATTCTTCTCCTGTCACTTCTTGATAAATTTTAGGTACACTATCATCAAATTCGTGTTTTTCTTCTAGCCAAATCCGGCGAATTTCGCTGAGTTCTTCCATAGAAATTAAGGTGATATCACGCATATTTTCAGGTGCGGTTTGCCGCATTTCTGTTTGTGCGGTTAATAGTTTTCTTAACCAATATTCACGCCAATATTTTGTATAAGGTCCTGGTATTGGTTCAACGGATGTTTCACCATCTCTATTACGTTCAAATAGTTGTACTTCTCCACGTAATCGGCGAAAATCTCTTTTTTCTCTATCATTTTCTATGTCTAATTCTCTACGAAAATCAACTATTGGTTGCATCCATTCTTTTTCTTCATCATTTTGAATCATTGCATTTAAAGATGTATCACGTTCAACCAGAGTACAAACCCAACATCCAAAACGTGAACTACCACAACTAGGTGTAGAGGTATCAACAACTAAGGGACATTCATTATCTTCTGTTGATTCTCTATACATATTAAATAAGTCTTTATTACTATGTCCCCAAGGATTTTCCCACTGCATTAAATATAGCCAAACTTCATCAGTTCGCCAATCTTCAATAGGACTATATACTAAGGAATTAGGTAAACTACCATTGGGACTAAGGCGATCGCGCACTCTTTTTTCTTCCATTCTCTTCATAGTAGCAGCGCGATTTCTGCTTTCAGTTTTGCGAATACCTAAAACAAGAATTGTTTCCCCATCTTTTCTAACAACATCACGAATGAAACGGTTAGAGGGATTAATTTTTAAACGTCTAGTACACCATCTGAACTTTTGACGAGGAGCGGGATATCCTTTCCCAATTAAACCAACCCAAAATGTCTCTTGTGTTTCTGGTTCTAAAAGGTGTGGTTGCATGGGAATTTTTTGTTCTTGAGCAACTTTTTTAATATGCTGATGAGAATTACGTACCCAAGCAGAAACATAAGGATTTTCTACACCAGTATCAGTGGTAATAACATGAATAGTTTTAGTTCTTTTTTCTGCTGGAAGTTCAGAAATTGCATTCCAAATCAGTTGTAAAGTTGCTGTACTGTCTTTCCCACCGGAATAACCGACAACCCAAGGTATCTCATCTAAACAATATAACTCTTGAATTTCTGTGGTGAGGACTTGGATATATTCTACTAATTCCGCTACAGTCCGATTTTGCTGAGTTTTACTATCTGTTTGTTGTGCTGTAGTCATAATTCCCTAATTATAATAGTATGTATGTACTTAAGCTTTGTATTTTGATACAAATTTAATGGGAGTCGAGAATCTAATTTTATACTAAGTTTGGTTACATTTTTTATAAAAAAGTTTTTTAAAAACTATACTCTTAGTATCCAATATTATGGAAAAATAAGCTACTCGCTCTTAACTTTTGTTTTTAAAAACTTTAATCATGGACAGTAAATCTCAATCTAAAAGTAATATTTATTTACAGCATCTAGAAGCAGAAGATCAAAATCAACAGATATTATCTACATTACTAAACAAATTTCTTAGCAATAAAGACCAGATTCTCGTACAACAGACTAAAATGGGAGGTATTGAAGCTTATGTAGGTTCTGTTACTTTAGAGTGGTTTGCAAATCGAGTTAATTTCGCTTCTACTTTACCCTTGCTACAAAAACAATATAATCCCGAAACAGAAAACATTGAAATTGATGCAAATAGTATTGATGAAGTTCAACAACGTTCTTTGGACTGGTCACGTCAAGCTGCATTAGTTCAATATTTAGCAGCAAGAAAAAATCATAAGTTTCCCCCAGTATTGGTTGTAATTAATCAACCTTGGGTTGATAATCCACAAGCGGATGAGTGGGATAGTGAAGGACGTGCTAAAACAAGTACAACTAATTTTACACCTCTAGACCAAAATGGTAATCTAGGTTTACTAAATGTTGCTGAAGAAAATATTAATATTTATGCTTTAGATGGACAGCATAGGTTAATGGGGGTGCAGGGTTTATTAGAATTAATTAAAATTGGTAAATTGAGACGTTATAAAAAAGATAAAACACCAAGTGATAGTCTGCTACTTATATCAGATTTAATTGATAATTATCAAGTTGATATTGATTATTTATATAATTTACCCCAGGAAAAAATCGGTATTGAATTTATTTGTGCTGTGAATAGTGGAGAAAATTACACAGAAGCGAAAAGACGGATTAGGTCAATTTTTGTTCATGTAAATTTGATGGCTGCACCCTTAACAAAAGGTCAGTTAACACAATTAAATGAAGATGATGGTTTTGCTATTGTAGCGCGAAAAATTGCTGTTAAACATCCACTTTTAGAAAATAAAGATAACCGGAAACCGCGCATAAATTGGAATAGTGCGACAGTAGCAACTAATTCGACGGTGTTAACGACTTTGCAAGCATTACAGGATATGGCTGAACGTTATTTAGGTCAAAAATTCCCCAATTGGAAACCTTTAGATAAGGGTTTAATTCCCATGCGTCCAGAGGATGAAGAATTACAGGAAGGAATTGCAGATTTTACCGAGTTATTTGATTATTTAACAACTCTTCCTAGTTATAAAATTTTAGAACACGAAGATACACCAGTTTTGCGAAGATTTAGTTCTGAAAAAGGTGGTGGTGAAGGAAATATGTTATTTCGTCCAGTTTCCCAAGTTGCTTTAGCACAAGCTTTGGGAATTTTGGTTTTTAAAAAAGGTTTGAGTCTAGAAACTATTTTTAAAAAGTTACGAAAATTTGACCGTCAAGGTGGTTTTAGTGGGATGGAATATCCCCATTCTTTATGGTATGGGGTGTTATATGACCCTAATAAAAAGCGCGTTCAGGTTGCGGGAAAAGATTTAGCAGTGAAGTTATTAGTTTACATTTTGGGGGGAATGTCTGAACAGATGGAAGTTGCTGCTTTACGTAAGGCTTTAGCTGATGCTAGAACTATGGAAGATAATACTATTGGTTTTGATGGGAAGTTGGTTGAACCACAAGATGTAGGTTTACCAAAAATATTGTAAGTTAACAGAGTTTGTTGTTTGTATTACACTGTGGTTATTACTGATGTTTACTCACGTCAGTAAATTTTACAATGATTATGAACATAGCTGGGTGTATCAGAATTTGTTATGACTCAACCCGAAAATTATAATATCAACCCTGACCTTCAAGCTCAATTTAGTTCATTTATTGAACCGTTTTTTTCTAAGTATCACCGTGAAAGCTGTTATCCAGGTCTAATTTTTAGACAGGGTAAACGTACCATGCTACAAATTAATGTTCCTGCAAGGGATTTTTCGGGACTTTTACAAGCAAAACCATCAGAAAATAATGATCCTGATTCTGGTAAAAATCGTCCAGTAGTAAAAGGTCATGCTGAGGAAATTAAACAGTATATTCTTGAACGTGCAAATAAAGATAAACCTTGGATTGTAGGAACTTTAACTGCAAATGTTGCACCGCAAGATATTAAAGTTTTGGAATTTGCTAGAGGTATTTGTTTAGTTGTTATTCCCCGTGGTGTTAAATTAGATATTACAGATGGACAACATCGTAAACGTGCAATTCATGAATTAATTGAAAGTTCTGATTATCATTTAATTGATGATGATGATTTTGCTATTACTTTAGTTTTAGAAGGAGACTTTCAGCAATGTCAAGCTGATTTTAGAGATATGGCACAAACTAGACAGCTTGATAAATCTTTGTTATTATCATTTGGTGAATTCTCAGGAAAAGTTGGTATTAGTAAAGAATTAATTAATAGAGTCTTTATTTTTAAGGATAAAACGGAAAAAATTAAAGCAAGTCCTGCAACTAAACAGAAGTTAATTTACACAATGAATTACATCGCTAGATTTGTAAGTTGTGTATTTACTAATGATCCAAATCACCAACTAAAAGAATTTGATGTTGAAACTACCTCAGATGCTTTAGTTAATTGTCTAAATCAATTTTTTGCACAGTGTAGTAATACAGAGTATATAGCTGGAAGTAGTTTAAATGAACTCACTGAAAATGATATTGCAGCATTTAAAGAAGATTGTTTACTAGGTGTGAGTGTTGGATTAGAAGTTTTAGGGAGGTTACTAAATTTAACTTATGATCGAAAAAATAATTCTTTTGATCTAGAAAGAGTTTCTCAGTTAGCTAGTTTAAATTGGTCTAGAGAAGATCCACTTTGGAAAGATACAATAGTTCGAGTTGATCCAAATCCAAAAAACCTAGATAAACCATACAAATTATCTACAGGTATTAATGCTGCAAAGGATGCAGTAAAAATAGTAAAACTAAAATTGGTTTGGGAAGATAATCAAATACCAATTGGTTTTTAAAAACCAAATCTAAGACAGGAATTTAGTTAAATTAAATTCCTCGTCTTCCTTATCATTGCTAAATATTTCATGCTGCAAAAATAATAGAATTTGATTTGTATAATCAATTGAACCTCTGAGTTCATTCTGTAAAATTTCTAAACCACCATTAGCGAATTCTTCAAAAATTTCATGGCGTTGTTTTTCATATTCTTCCTCATCAGGTGATAATATTTTAATATCTTGAGTTTCTGTAATTCCTATTAATTTAATTAAAACATCATATCCTGATACTGCAAATACCTCTAACCTAATTGGTGCTGGTTCACGTTTAGAAACCTCCTCAAAAGGAACACGCTTCTTATACTTAACACCCAAAGCAGCAGCAAAAACAATCACATCAGCAAAAGTCTGAAAAGGACCATTCCCTCCATCAGTAGAAATTAAAGCCTTAACTAAATCAGCCTTATCCTTAGCAACCCTGATTCTACCAGATTCAGCCATAACTAGAAAATAAATTTGATAGAACAATATTGTATCATATCAAAAATGAATATCCTCTCTAAAACCGCTTGAGGAGTCATATAAAACTTATCAGCAACAGCAACCATATTTTCTTATCTCCTTTGCGTTCTTTTCTTTGCGTCTTTGCGTCTTTGCGTGAAATAAATCATCTAAAAATTGACAACAACCAACGATTAACCTCTCCATCATCTTGACTTTGACTACGTTCAAGTGCTGCTTTCACAGTTACTATTTCCAAACCTGGTAAAACCTGAGATAATTCAATTCTGCGACTTCCCCCATCAATAATTTCAAAAGCAATAATATCATCATTATTTGCATCAATTACCCAATATTCCTTTACCCCCAATCTTTCATAAAGCAACCGCTTAAAACCCAAATCATCATTAACAGAAGAAGCAGCAATTTCTACAACTAAAGTAGGTGCTGCTAACTCATTAATATTCACAGGTGAATTATTCAAAGGTAGAAATTTCACCGCATTACCAATATAAAAAGCTAAATCAGGTTGACATTCACTTTCACCAATTTTTCTAAAACTGGTATTAGTTGCTTCTTGAATTTTAATATTTTTCAAAGTAGCAAATAAACTCACCACCTTAGAAATAACAGCATTGTAACGGCCATGACGAAAACCAACTGGTAACATTTCCACCCTCATATAATTTTGATAAAAATAAAATCTTCCTTCCTGAAAATCAGCACATTCAGCAAATTCCAGAAACTCATCCCAACTAGACTTTATCCAGGTATCCGTCATCAAATCCAAATCACAAATAACCATAACTTCTTCCCTCCATATAAAATCAAAAACCGAACGCGGATAATTTTTATTCCTCTCTCTGCGACTCTGCGTCTCTGCGTGAAATAAACTAACCCCTCTCTACTTCCACAATTTCAGTATATTCAAAACCATTAGGACTTTGACGAATTAAAGGATATCTTTCCCTACCCACCTCAATAAATTCCTGTTCACAATTAGGTTTAGAAGAATAATAAATCAATACATATTCCTTCCCAATTCTATCAATAATTTCCTCCTCAACTTCCACCCTCCATTGAGTTTTAGTCACCAAAACAACTAACTGATTTGCTAACTTTGGAATAGTTTGTGCAATGTGACGACGAGAATTAGCATCCAAACTTCCAAAAGGTGAATCCATCACAATTGGAAACGTACTACTATCAGGAACCATCATGATTTTTTTCTTCTCACTCCATTCTCTGACTTTATCAATAATACTAGCAATAAAAGATAAACTCAAAATCTGATTTTCTCCTGTGGAAGCTGCAACAGTTGCTTCTATTCCTGTGGTATTTTCTACTAAAATTAATTCATATTTTTCTGTAATTTTAGGAATATAAGGAGTTACAGAAATCTCTGTAAATATTTCCTGAACTCGTTTTTCTAACTGTAATCTAAATTGTTTTTCTTGTCTATTTTTGACCTCAATTAATCTTTCTATTGCATCTTGAGTAGCGATAATCCGACGTTGTGCTAATGCTTGTCTTTCTTCGTTCTGTTTTTGTTTAGAAATTTGTTTAACTAAAACATCAATTTCTGATTGTAGGTGAGAAATTTCCTGCTGGTTTGCACCCTGTTCTCTATTTAATTCATCAATTTTTATTTCAATTTCATCTAACCGCTTTTGTAACCCCCTAATGTCTTCATTGGGATCTTTTCGTAACATCTCTTGAATTTTATCTAATTCAGTTTCTATTTCTGAAATAGATTCTCTTAACTGACTAATTCTTACTTGTTCTCTATTGACATTTTCCCAAAATAAATTAGCTTGTTGATCAAGATTATCAATTTGCGCTCCCATCCGTATAGCTGTTTCTTCTACTGAAGAAGATCCAGTTTTTTTGAGAAGAGATTTAATATGAAAATATCCATGTCCACCTTCTTTTAAATCAGCACCACAAATACAACGTCCAGATTCAATTAAATCATTAACAAATTCCTTGGAAATTCCTGATTTTAATTCTCCCTTTTGTTTTAAATTATTGATAATTTCTCGAAATTTTTGATTGGTGTCACTCAATAAAACTGTGTATGCTTGTTTAGAAATTATTTTTTTTAGCGCATCCTTCGTTTTTTTTAAGTCTTCCTGATTGGTGCGTTTTTGAGTTTCTAATGTTTCTCGTCTTTCCTGTAACTCTGTGACTGCACTTAATTCTATTAAACGATTACTGATATCTTTTTTAAATGTCTGTTGATTTTCTAATTCTTGTTTAATTTCTGTTTGTCGTTCGTTAATTTTTTCAATTGCTGTTTCTAATTTGGTTTGTGCAGTTAATAACTTCTTTGTTTCTGCATCCCCAATAGCTGCAAGTTCATTATCTAAACTTTTTTTAGCTTCTTTTAAATGTCTAATTGCTAAGTCAATAACTTTGACCCCCAAAAATGTTTCCGTTGCTTCTGCTATTTCTGCTTTTTTATCACAACGGACTATTTCTTCTATTCTTTCTCCATCAAAGAAGAAATATTGATGTAAACTTGCTGGTAAAATATTATTGATAATTTCCTCTGCTGGTTCGATGGAAAATCCCCATTTACCATCATCTCCTGCAAATTGCACAGTTAATAAAGTTTTAGTTGCTTCTATAGAGGTAGAATTTTTATAAACTCTACAATTACGTTTTGCACGGTAACGTGTTCCCTCATGTTCCCAACCAACTTCTACCCAACATTCTACTGCTTGATTTTCTTCAGCTTCGGAAATTGCACGTTTATTAACTAGCTGTTCTGTCGCAGCAAAAGCAGCGGTAAATTTTTCATATAAAACCCAGGTAAAAGCATTTAATAAGCTGGTTTTTCCTGCACCATTATTACCATGAATAATTGTAGTATTTCGATAGTCTCCACTTGCAATGGTAATTTCTGGTGTTTGTCCATAAAAAGAACGAAAGTTACAAAGTTTTATAGAAGTTAATTTCATTATTGCACCACTTCTTTGATTATTCCTAAAATATCATCGTTAATTGCACTTTTACTTTTGCGTGCAAGTCTCGATTTTTCTAATCTACATACTCTTTCAATTATCTGTTTTACTTCTGGTGGTGCAGTGGTAATTGGTGCTTGGACATCTTCAATATCTAGTTCTGTAGACATGAGGTTTTTAAAAAATAGGCTTTTATTCTATTTTAACCATCTCTGTTGCTATTCTTTTTAACTTAAAGTTCTGTAAAATATGCGGTGAAAATCAAAAATTTTCAATTATGATTTTGCGGCTAGAAAGGGTTGCTTTTTTTGGGCGTTGGTGCTAATCTAAAGATAATACCATCTAATAATGGGATATTGAGTCTAAAAAATATTTACAACCACTCCATTATATTTAAATAATACCGCGCCCGCCGCACCCAGTCAATTCGTTTACTATCAGTCTTTGCCATGCCAAAGCCATAAATTTAATGAATCTATCTATGGTTATTCAATATTTGAAGTAGGTTGTGCGCGTTAGTGTTGCAGAGGAATTGGTACGTATCCCTGCTTTTTTTAGTTAGCTATAAACTAACAAATGCGTCGGGTTGCGCTGTCGCTTAACCCAAACTACAAAAAATGGACAAGGTATTTATTGGGTTATACAGCACTTTTCGGTATAATAAGGTACACTGCTGGCGGGCAAGATGCCCACCCCACAAGAGTTTCATTATTATGATTTGTACCTCATGAACCGACAATACGCTCTATATATCTAATAACCCATAACGTTTCTGCAAATTCAATAATTGCATTCTTGCTTCCCCGGCATTATCAGCCAAATCAGCAAATTCTACAAACCTTTTCAACTCTTTTTTTAACAAATTCCTCTCTACTTCAATCGCTTCTCTATCTAAATCAGGAGGTAATACAATCATATCAAAAATAGTTGCTCTCTCCTTCCCAGGATGGGGACGTAAAACCCTACCACGACGCTGGATAAATTGGCGAGGATTGCCGGAACTTGATAAAATTACCGCAGTTTTAATAGCGGGAATATCTACACCTTCATCTAAACAACGAATAGCTACTAAACCTTGTAATTCTCCGTTTTCAAATTGTTGTCTTAAAATTTCCCTTTCTTGTAAAGACGTATGTGCGGTGTAGGTGCTGACTTTATAACCTAATTCTACTCCTAAAATTCTCGCTACTTCTTTGAGTTGACGCAGAGATGAACGATGCCCACTTTCTTGAGAACCATCGCTACAATAAAATAACGTATGGCTGGTATCTCTGCGAGTTTGCATCAATTCTTTTAAAGCCGTTAGTTTATTCTCTGCTGTACCAATTAACCGAGCGCGTTTAATTAATAAGGATTTAATATCTTCATTATCTTCTAAATCGCCTACATCTCCATCTGATCGTTCTCGATACTGTAAAGAACGTCCTATCCTCTTAGTTAATTTTAAATAATTAATACTTTCTATCTCAGTTAATTCCACTAAAACTGGATAATATAAATAATGAACTAAAGCCCCTTGATTAATAGCATCCTGGAGACTAAACTCTGGTTGGAGTACATCACCAAAGTAGTCAAATAAAGACTGTGTACCTCCATCATCAAAATATCTCTCTGGTGTTGCAGACAAAGCTAGACGTAAACCTACATTTCTGGGTAAACTTTCCTCTAACCGTGGTGCGCCTAAATTATGCGCTTCATCACCGATGATTAAAGTTTTAGGTGGTAAATATTTAAGTTGGGATTGTAAACCCTCACTAATTAAAGTCGAGTTAGTGGTAATTACCGTGACAAAATTTTGAGAACGGGAACGCAGATTATATAATTGCGTTGACAGTTGACTTTGCCAAGTACGTAAATTCTCGAAAGCCAGAATTGGTTGTAAGTTAAATTTCTCACATTCTCTACCCCATTGGCTGACGAGGTGCTGGTAAGGACACACCACTAACAAGACCTGTAAACCTATCTGTTTGTGAAGTTCGTAAGCGATCGCCAGTCCAGTAATAGTCTTACCACTACCAGTAGCCATTTTTAAAGTCCCCCGACCATGATTAGCAAACCAGCTAGTAATAGCTTGACGCTGATATCCCCGCAATTGCAGAGATAAAGGCATTTTGGGACATCCTGGTAATGACTGCTGAACTTGATAAACACCCTTTTTTTCACCCACAAAAGGTATCTTGAGAGAGAAAGCAGGTGGTTTAGTTTGTTTAGCTTGTTTTGTGATTGGCGATCGCGTTAAATACATTATGTTGGTGATTGGTGACTGGTGATTGGTAAGAGTTTTTCTTAATTACCCATTACCATAATTTAGTTATAATTGCGCCACACACCCACTAAAGAACCTTGTACTTGTACTTGCATCGCGGGTACTTGGATAGGTTGATATTTAGGGTTAGCAGGTTTGAGAGTCACAGTATCTTCCTGAAGATAAAAACGTTTTAAAGTTGTACCGTGTCCTTCCACCCTAGCGGCCACAATCGTACCATTTTTTAACTGATTAGGTTCAGCTACAGGACGTAAAAACACCACATCCCCATCAGCAATCAAATCCTCAATCATACTATCACCAGCCACCCGCAAAGCATAAGTTTGGGGAGGTAGAGATAAATTAGCTAAATCTAAATGTTCCACCCCATCGGTAAAAGGTTCAATTAAACCACCCGCCGCAATAGTGCCTAAAATGGGTACACCATACTTAGTTTGTCGTAAAATCCTAATTGTTCTAGCTTTACCTTCATCCCAGTCAATGTAACCCTTATTTCGTAAATGTTCCAAGCGGCTTTGAATTGGCGCTGGTGACTTCAAATTCATTGCTTGCATCATTTGCCGAATAGATGGAGAATGCTGGTTAATTCTGATGTATTCAACCAACCACTCGTATAATTCTTGTTGAACTTCTGTTAGTTTTTCCATGATTTGTGCGGGAATAAATTACAAATGTCCCTAGAGCATTTGTACTACAAAAATCTTCCCTTAACAAGATTAAGTTAAATATTTTTCAATAACTAATAAATTCTTTTGGCCATATTTTCTAGCCATTGGTAATTATTCTAAGTAAATAAACTTCTAATTGTCAAATTTTTCCTTAAACTGGTGATTGGTGATTGGTGATTGGTGATTGGTGATTAGGTAATTGGTAATTTGTTTATCTTACCTATTCCCTCTTCCCTCTTAACTGTCACCTGTCACCTGTCACCTGTCACCTATTCCTTCACTTTGCCCCTAAAATACTAGCTAATAAAGCTTTTTGGGCGTGTAGGCGATTTTCTGCCTGATCCCAAACTTTAGACTGAGAACCTTCAATGACTTCATCCGTAATTTCTTCCCCACGGTGGGCAGGTAAACAGTGTAAAACTATTGCTTCTGGATCAGCAAAACCTAATAATTGTTGAGAAATTTGATAAGGTTGGAAAATTGGTAGACGGTTATCAGCTTCCGTTTCCTGTCCCATACTTGCCCAAACATCAGTATAAAGAACCTGTGCATCCTTAGCCGCTGCTTCTGCATCTTGGGTGAGAACAACTTCAGTTTTACCAGCTGCTATGGTTCTAGCTTTTTCCACAATTTCCGCATCTGGTGCATATCCAGAAGGAAAAGCCACCCTGACATTCATCCCAGCTAAAGCACAACCCAACATGAGGGAATTAGCCACATTATTACCATCCCCCACATAGGTTAGAGTCAAACCAGCTAAACTGCCAAAACGTTCTTGAATTGTTAACAAGTCAGCCAAAATCTGACAGGGATGTTCTAAATCTGTGAGGGCATTAATGACTGGAATTTTGGCATAATTAGCAAAGGTTTCCAAATCCTGTTGGGCAAAAGTCCGAATTGCGAGAATATCTAAATAACGATCCAATACCCTAGCTGTATCTTGGATAGGTTCACCCCGACTGACTTGTGTGACATTAGGATGAAGATCAATTACCTGTCCACCTAGTTGATACATTGCCACGGTAAAACTAACTCTGGTGCGAGTAGAAGCCTTAGAAAACAACAAACCCAGAACTTTATTACAATGCAACTTTAGCTTTTGTGATTTGAGTTGAGTTGCCATTTCTAGAAGTTCTTGCAGTTCTGTGGAACTTAGATCCGCTAAACCTAATAAATCTCGTCCGATCAATGCTGCCATGCTGATTATTTGTATATTATAAGGATGCTATTCTGTATGTTCACTCAGCTGCGTTAACAGGAATGTAGAATTAAAACTCTATCAAAAATCGTTACCTTAATCTACGGGCTTGCTGTTGAGGCAATTCTGAACAGCTGACAGGTTACAGTGCTAGAAGTCTTTCAGTATCTAAGTTTTAGTGTCTAAGTTTTAGTATTGGTTAATGTCCTAACTGCTTTGTCTAAGGCGATAAAAAAAATTTGCCAAAACACTAGACAAATCTCTAGATTGTGATATGATTGATTATCGTTGAGTGCTTAAAGAGCATGAACAAAAACGCCAGCATAGCACAGTGGTAGTGCATCCGACTTGTAATCGGAAGGTCGCGGGTTCAAATCCGGCTGCTGGCTTTTTAATTTAATATTGTGGAATTGTTCGTGATTAATCATTGGAAACGAGGGACAAAGCTCGAAAGCCTCATGCTTATTTTGTATGAAGATCCGTGTTTTACTTGATGAAAATTTGTCGCCAAAATGAAGTAAGTTTAATCCTATGGTGTATACTTAAAAAGTCCAGTCAATACTGCTGGAATATGAACAATTCAGATCCTGATATACATCTTGATATAGAAGACATAGCTGAGTATATAGCTACGGCATCTCAAAAGATAGTTGATGAGATGAAAAAACAAGGTGAAAATCGTTTGGATTTTGATGAAGCTGTTCAAGTAATGAAAGATGAATCATTAATAGAGCAACAGAAATATCAAGAGGATTTTCATGAGAGAAGAACTCAAATTAAACGAAAATTTAATAGACATAGAAGAAGATGATATTTTCAGTTTAAAACATTTTATTTATTTGGATAAAAATAAATTACATTCTTATTCTTCTCAACTATTTGGAGGTGTAGTACAACTTAAAAGATTAATAGAAAATGAAGGTATTAAATCTACACAAAGCTCAGATGAAGAGTATAAGGAAAAAATTCAAGAAGATGGTAAAGAAGGTGAAGTAAGTTTTGGACCCAAAGTTCATCTAGCTGGTGTGAGTGGGAAAACAATAGATAAAACAACTTCTAAAAATGGATATAAGAAAGGAGTTAAAACTCAAGCTGATGAATATTTATATTCTACTACTGAAGATATTGTTGAACATGACTATGGCTATCTAAAGTTTGAAGAAATATTAATAACCAAAGGAATTTTAAAAGAAATCAATGATATAGATGAATTAGAAAAATATTCATCATTAATAAAAATAACTGGAGTTTGTAGATTTACGGATTGGGATTCTATTATAGAATTATTTCGTAATGATAATGTACTCAATTTTTTGTCGGGAAATTCTAATCAAATTACTAATAAGGGTTTCAAGCCTAATTCTCAACAAAAGAGAAACGAAGAAAATCAATTGAAATTTATATTAGAGGTAATCAAAGTGTTTTCAATTGGTTCTGTTACTGTCAACACTAACATAGGAAATTCAAACATTATAGGAACTATAAATCCAGAACACCTTTGTATAACAAGAGATCAACTTAGATCAGCATATATTATGGCAGGAGATGTAGAAATGACAATAGTTGGATTTATACCAAGAAGAGGAATAGAAAAAATTACTGTTCCTGGTGTTTCTGGTTCAATAGATATGACAGAAGTATGGGAAGCTTGGACAGGAGAAATTGACCTAGTAATAGAACCAATAGCAATATATACGGAAATAAATTAAATAGAAATGTATATTCAGCTTATCTTTTGGTTGTAATTAGTTGTAGCTTGGGTGAAGCAATGATTTTCAAATAATTGTTGATTTTATCAAAGAGTGTTTGTGAACAATTACTTGTTGATTATGTTTCATAATGAAAATACTGTACAAAAATGCTACTATCAACAGAAACTTAATTGTTGATAAACGATTTAGATTCTTTTCTAGAAAGGATGTATGCTAGAATAAATTTCATTTTAGTTTATTCTACAAACTGATTTGATTAAGACCTAGCATTTTAGTTAGAAAATTGATATTACCATTGGAGGTAAATCACAAATGCTAAATAATCAGTCTATTACCGAAATGACCTTACAGGATTTAGAATCCTTAATTGATAAAATTGTAGATGAAAAAATCAATCAAATCAATCTGTCTAAATATAACCAAATAGAACGAACTGAACTGGTAAATAAAATACATAATTTACAGGAAAGCTTAAAGCAAAAATATGGAGTATTTCCTGATTTAACTGAATTATTGCGAGAAGATAGAGAAAGATGATTTTAGACAAAATTGTCATTGATAGTAGTGTAGTCATTAAATGGTTTATTACTCAAGATTATTCATTAGAAGCAAATAAAATTCTTGATGCCTATAAATCACAAAAACTTAACTTAATTGCACCAGACTTAATTTATGCAGAAGTTGGTAATGTTCTCTGGAAAATACAACGATTTCAAGGTTTAAATAATCAAGATGCTGAGATAATCCTTGATTTATTATATCAAATGCAATTTGAAATATTTCCTGCTAATGAATTATTAAAAGATGCCTATCAGTTTGCAGTCAATTATCAAAGAACTGTCTATGATAGCCTTTATGTAGTTTTAAGCATTAGAGAAAACTGTAAATTTATTACTGCTGATGAAAAATTGTACAATTATATTCATGGGAAAATACCAAATATTCAACTGATAAAAGATTGGATTTAAGTTAATTATTAGAAATGAAGAACAAAGCCTAAAAACTTTATTCTTTACTCCTATTAATTTAAGATATAATTTAACGCTTCTTTAACAAGTAATTCTTGATCTATCATACTTCTTAAAATTGAACCATCATAAATACCACCAAAAGCTTCCAAAGCTGCATTATCCAAAGCTCGATCAAACGCTTCTAATAAGATTTCCTCTATCTCCGTTTCATTCAAGTAATATCCTCCAGATTTTCGCCGTTTATTGATGCGGGTAATTGCATCCGTAGCATTGCGAATGGAAACATCCCAAGAATGAGTAGTTCTTTTTTCTGCTTGTTGTTTAATTAAATGCACCAAAAGCACTATACAATAACTATAAATCTTATTAATTTTATCTTCTTTACTCATTTCTTCTAATTCATCAATTAAAGAAAGAGCCGCTTCTAGGTTGCCAGAAACGACTAATTCTCTTAGTTCTATTAATTCTTCCATTGCTCGCTCTCTCTTTGAAGTTTGCTATTTCTAGCATAACATTGCTCTCAACTCAATTACTTAAAATCCAGGTTGCCAGATTTATTTTAATTCGCTCCAATCTTTCTACGGAAACTTCACCTATTTTACCCAGTAATATCTTTTCAGATACAACTGCTAACCGTGAGACTCTAACAACACTTTCTGACTTTAAGCCTGTTTGTTTAAAATCCTGATCATTGGGTGTAATAATTTCATCAAGTCCAGTCAATTCTTGCCCTGTTTTAGTAGAAATCATACAAACTAGCCAATCATCATAACCGTTACTTAATGGCTTAATTAGAAGTGCTGGGCGTAATTTTCCAATTGTTAGGTCTGTTTGGGGAAATTTGAATAATACAATTTGACCTGCTATTGCCATTTTTCTATAAGATCCGCTTCTGTGTATTCTGGGAGATGATCATTTTCTAAACCCCTCATGGCCTGTTCAAGAGAAAATTGATTCCATTCTTCATTTTCTGTATTATTCCTATTTGCTAACAGAGGTTTATAAAGTGTTAGTTTCTCTTCTCTCAATACTTCTCTAATCATTTCCTTAATCAAGGCTTTTAATTCTTGAGTTTCCATAATTTTACTTTCGTATAATATTCTCATTCTAGTAGATGAATGCTAACAAAAAGAGTAAGGGAATGCAAAATTACCTCCCCTACACTAATTGTTAATCAGTTATCAGAAATTACCAGCTTACGCTTCATCCAAAGCTGCAATACCAGGTAAAACCTTACCTTCTAACAACTCCAAACTAGCACCACCACCAGTAGAAATGTGGCTCATTTGATCAGCCAAACCTACCTTTTCCACAGCCGCTACAGAGTCACCACCACCGATAATAGTAGTTGTGCCGGTTTTACCAATTTCTGCTAAAGTATGTGCGATCGCCTCAGTACCCGCAGCAAATTTATCAAACTCGAACACACCCATCGGACCATTCCAAATCACAGTCTTACAGTCAGCCAAAGCCGCTTGGAAAACCTTCACAGAGTCAGGCCCAATATCTAAACCCATACCATCAGCAGGGATATTTTCAATGCTGACAGTAGTAGCATTGGCATCAGGAGCAAACTTATCAGCGGAAACGATATCTGTAGGTAACAACAAAGCCACACCACGTTCCTTCGCCTTAGCTTCCAAAGCCTTAGCCAACTCTAACTTATCTTCTTCTACCAAAGACTTACCAACACTCAAACCACGGGCTTTGTAAAATGTGAAAATCATCCCACCACCGATGATTAACTTGTCACACTTTTCTAATAAGGTTTCAATTACACCAATTTTACTAGAAACCTTAGAACCACCGATAATAGCCGCCAAAGGACGTTTTGGTGCTTCAATTGCACTTTGTAAATATTGCAATTCCTTCTCAACCAAATAACCAGCTACAGAAGGTTTCAGGAACTTAGTCACACCTTCCGTAGAAGCATGAGCGCGGTGAGCAGTACCGAAAGCATCATTAACATAAAAATCAGCATTTGCAGCTAATTTCTTGGCAAACTCAGGATCGTTCTTTTCTTCTTCAGCATAGAAGCGCACATTTTCTAGTAACAGCACCTGGCCATTTTGCAAAGCTGCAACCTTAGCAGCGACATCATCACCGATACAGTCATCGGTTTTGACAACTTCTTGTCCCAACAATTCAGAAAGGCGTTTAGCAACAGGAGTTAAACGTAACTTATCTTTAACTTCCCCTTTGGGACGGCCAAAATGACTTGCTAGAATGACCTTAGCTCCCTTCTGCGTCAAATCTTTCATCGTTGGCAGAGCCGCCCGAATCCGAGTATCGTCTGTAATATTGCCTTGATCATCCATAGGCACGTTAAAGTCTACCCGTACCAAGGCACGTTTGCCAGATACATCTGCCGCAGATAGATTTGCTAAACTTTTTTTCGACACAGATAAAACCTCCTGATTATCTTTTTGTTATCTTTTTGAAAGTATCTCCATCAAGATTTTACCGGAGTGCGGGGTGTCCCAGTGAGATTATGTTTAAAACAGTTTTATTTCCAATTGATCAAAGTCGTGAAGCACGGGAAGCTGCTGACCTAGTTACCAAGGTAGTGCAACAGTGCAATAGTCGTCTGGTCTTGCTTTCTGTCGTCGAAGAACCAACGCCAGATGGGGATAATGGTACTCCTATGGTTTCCCCAGAAGCAGTAGCTAAACTTCTGGAAAATGCTCAGGCTTTATTTTCCCAGCAAGGTATCACTGCTGAAGTGATAGAAAAACAGGGTAAACCTGCTTTTACTATCTGTGATGTAGCTGATGAAGTAGGTGCAGATGTAATTATTATGGGTTGTCGTGGCTTAGGTTTGACTGATGATGGTGCAAACGATAGTGTGACAAACCGGGTAATTAATCTTTCACCTTGTCCTGTATTGGTTGTTCCGTAATTGGTGATTGGTGATTGGTGATTGGTGATTGGGAAAAATAACTTAATGACCCATAACCAATGACTAAATAGGGCTGACTGTCCGCGTAGCGTGCCGTCAGGCATATAAATCTCAAAACATTACAGGTAAACGGTTTTAGCCATTGTGACTTTCAAAAAGTGCCAGCTTTTATGAGGAGGGAACTCGAAAACCTTGCATTTAATTCCTGCTTCAAGGAAAAATTGTTCCCATCCAAATCTTGAAACTGTCACCTGTCACCTGTCACCTGTCACCTGTCTTATTGACTGGTCTCCAGTAACTAGCCACTAAAGCTACCATCAACCACCAGATAGTGTTAATTTCTGGACGATACCAAACAGTATCCACCAAACCGTGGGCAAGCATACCTAATAAAGCTGCGATCGCCCCAATTATCCACAAACCCTCTAAATTTCTCAATTCCCTTAACCGCTGCATTTGTGTAAATGCTGTATTAAAGGTGATAAACACTAACCACAAAAAACAACCTAAACCCACAAAACCCATTTCTACCGCTACTTCTAAGAAAATAGAATAGGCACTCAAAGCTGTATATTTTGGTTGTTGGTAAAGGGGGTAAATTTTATTAAAAGAATTGTGTCCAGGGCCAATACCGATAATTGGGCGATCGCCTATCATCTTAAATACCGCATCCCAAACATTACGCCGAAAATTATTACTACTGTCTTGACGATCTGCAAAAATACTCATTACCCGTAGACGCACAGGTTCTACAAAAATTATAGCCAGTAGTAATACACCAATTAAACTACCTGCCATAATTACCAGCGACCAAGTACGCCAAAAGGGGTTAAAATCCACACTCCACCAATAAACTAACAGCATTGCAGCCGCTAAAAGTGCTACTACCAAACCAATCCACCCACCTCGGCTATAAGTCAGCACCAAACAAGCAGTATTGACAAAAAACATTGTTAGTGATAAGGCTTTTCTGATCCACCCCTGCCAAGCAAAAATGGCTACCAAACTTAAAGCCACAGCGGCTATCAGATAACCTGCTAGTAAATTGGGATTACCTAAATAGCTGTAAACCCTGGTAGTTTTGGATAAAGGAGATTCTGGATCAACCCAAGTTGCCAAAGCGTCAGCGCCAAAAAACCATTGTCTAATGCCATAAACGCTGACAATTAGCGATATATGTAAATAAACAGTAATTAACCAAGAACGAAAACGAGAAAACCTTAATACCCTCGCACATACAAAAAAAAGTAGTATGTATAGTGATAAAACCGCTAAATCCTTCAGAGCCGCCGATTTTACAGGAGATAAAGCCGTTGCGACAGCAGCGACCAACCAGTAGAGTAATACCAAAAAATGAATAGGAGTAACAAAGGGTACATTTACAGCAGCTGTATCATCACACAAAGTCAGTAAAAACCAGAATCCTATAGTAGCCACCAACAAAACCAGTATGAGACTACTGGAAGCAAAAGGAGCAAAACCATAGACAAGACTCAGGAGTAAGGCTGCTATTGTATCTCCCCACTGCATTAAAATACTGCTTTGTCGCCAAGGCTTTAAAATTCCTACTACTAATCTATGTAGATAACTACCTTCTAGATATTCTTTCAGCGGTAAAGAGGATAAAGTTAATCTTTCCCAAACTAAGTTCATAAAAAATTCTGTTACCAACTAATGCCTAATTTACTTAACTCGGACTTGATGATCATCTTGGTTGTTATCAACTTAATACAAAAATGATATCCAAAATTAACAGTTAATCATGTCCGATGTCTAGAATTAGGTAGATTGGTCAATGTAGAGACTTTTAATATAACGTCTCTACAATTTCTAGTAGATATGCTTAGAGAACTCCACAAAAAAGATGATCCAATCTTGTGGGATGGGCATCTTGCCCGTCCTTGTATTATTAGCGGGCAAGATGCCCGCACCACAAGAAATTTTGGGATATTTTTTTAATTGGCAGTCTCTTAATGAATATTATCACCAGTATTTACAGCTTGTAATGGTAAAGAAACCAGATAGCGGTATCCTGACTGTGCTGAACCTTGCAGAGAAATTTCTCCCCCATGAAGTTCAGCTAGTTGACAGCTAAGTAATAAACCTAGTTTTTCACGAGACATATTAGCACAACTACTACTGAAATTATGATCTAAACCATTATTATCAACTGCAAATTCTTCTTTGGAGAAATTTGGGGAAATCTCCACAACACTTCCTTCCCGATGATTATTTTCTTGGGGATTAAATTGTTTTGAGTTCTCAAAAATATTCCCAATTAACAAAGAATCAACGGGTAAATAAGAATCCATTTCCGATATCACTTCTCCTAACCAGGGATGAGACACCCAAATAGTCATGCACAGGTTGTTTTCTTTATAAGAAATATGAACATGAACAATACTGCCCGTGGGAGAAAGTTGTACCATGCTATATAATAGATGATAAACAATTTGTTTTACCTTATCTTTATCCAAAGACCAAAGACGATTATGTCCTGGTTCTACAGATAGACGAATATCCTGCTCACGACGAGTAGCTACTTCTGATAGAGTTTTGATAGCTTGTTGACAAAGCATTTCAATATCTACAGAACTAAGATTGACTGAATTTGAATTGGTTGTTAATGTCCCTAGTTCGTTGATTTCATTGACTAGAGAAAGTAAGTATTTTCCACTATGTTGGATAATCTCTAGATATTCTCGCTGTTTACTGGTTAAAGGCCCATAAATTTCCCGTCCGAGAACACTTGTCATTCCCAGTACAGATGTTAAAGGTGTACGTAACTCCTGGGTTAATTTGTCTAAGAGTTCTAATTTTAATTGCTGACTAGAATTAGTTCCTGCATTAATCACAGGTGGCGCAAATTTCAAATGAATTTCTTTCTCTTCCTGTAGTGGTAAATGGGGAATACTATTAGTGGAAAAACTACTCGTTGGACTTTTCAGAGATTGATTTTGCAAAAATCTGTTGCGCTCAAATTCACTCATGCTCCAACGCGCAATAATTTGCAAAAAAGCCATTTCTTGTTCTGTAAAATGGCGTGGATTACGTTCCATTACTGCTAACGTACCTAAACACCACCCGTTTACATCTATCAGTGGTACGCCTAAGTAGGAACGAATACCATATTTTTTTACTAACTTACTATTACATATCAGAGGATCTGTGGTTGTATTAGTATCATTAATAACTAATATTTGAGAACTTTCTACCACTTGAGAGCAAAAAGAATCCCGACGTAATAATTGCCGTTTCTGAGCTAAATCATTCATCAGTCCTAATCTTGATAAACCTACTGATGATGTAAACCAGTGATTTTCCTGATCTATAAATCCCAAAATAGAAATTTCTGCCGTTAGAAAATGAGCCGCAGTTTGAGTAGCTTCTTCAAATACAGGAATTGTTTCTGATTGTCGCAAACCCAATTCTGACAATACTTGAATCCGTTGCTGCTCTTTGGTTTCTAAATAATTCCAACCATCATCAGGGATAAATAATTGGTTTTTAGGTTCTATCATTACCATTGATACCTTAATAGTTCTTAGATAGTATAAGTTTTGTAATCACTGGAATGGGATTACTATTTCCTATTTTTTAGGATTCCCCAATTTCATCATTGATTAACAATTTTGAACTTTTTTTTGCCTTGAGCAATTTTTGTCTAAACATAAACTAGAGGATGAAATTTAGTAGCATTTTTTTTAATAACATCCGTAAATTAAGGGATATAATAAAAATACTGGTAATTGGTTTTGATAAAAATTTCAGAATTTTTACTGTGGTTTTGAACTCAAAAAAGTTCTGAGTTCAGAATTTCTGGTTTTTTAGGGGTTATAGGTAAATATTATCACTTTTGATCAAAAATTATTTATGTTACTTTTCATTAAGTATATTGCTTTTCTGACAATTTTTTTCAAATTAAAGGTGTGTATAAAATGGAGAAGGTATTATATTTTATAAGGTATTCCCAAATTCCCAATTACACCGAGTGAGAACTTAAATGACTATTAAAGTTCCTTTTGTAGACCTAAATTTACAGCATCTACCGATTCAATCTCAGCTACAAGCAGCAATTCAAGATGTAGTCACCAAAGGAGACTTTATTTTAGGACAAGCTGTATCCGAATTTGAAGGGGCTTTTGCCGCAGCATCTGGGACAAAATATGGAATTGGTGTAGCTTCTGGCACAGATGCGATCGCCCTGGGTTTACAAGCTTGTAGCATCGGTGCTGGGGATGAGGTCATCTTACCATCTAATACTTTCATTGCCACTTTAATTGGTGTAGTCAATGCCGGAGCTAAACCAATCTTAGTAGATTGTCATCCGCAAACAGCCCTAATTGATTTAGAAGCAGCTGCTAAAGCAATTACACCACAAACCAAAGCCATCATTCCCGTACATCTCTATGGGCAAATGGTATCACCCAGTCAATTATTAGACTTTGCAAATACTTATAAAATCTTGATTTTTGAGGATGCGGCCCAAGCACATTTAGCAGAAAAAGAAGGATATACAGCCGGTTCAATAGGTTTAGCAGCTGCCTTTAGTTTTTACCCCAGTAAGAATTTAGGAGCTTTTGGGGATGGGGGAATTGTCCTCACTTCAGATGCCAATGTAGCTAAAAAAATGCGGAGTTTACGAAACTATGGTTCATCTCAAAAGTATGTACACATAGAACCGGGAACTAATAGCCGCCTCGATACCTTACAAGCAGCAGTATTAAACCAAAAATTACCTTACATATCTCAGTGGAATAGCGATCGCCTAACCATTGCTCAGATGTATGATAGAGAACTAGCACCTTTAGCCTCTGCTGGTATTTTGCCCATGGAAAACCAAAGTGGTACAGGACACATATATCATCTTTATGTGATTAAAATTGATGATTCTTGCCATCTGGAACGTCAACAAATACAAGAAAAATTAATGGTAGCGGGAATTCAAACCGGCATACATTATCCCATTCCTTGTCATCTCCAACCTGCTTTTACTTACTTAGGTTATCAACCAGGAGATTTTCCCCAAGCCGAAAAACTATCTCAACAAATATTATCCCTACCTATGTATCCCGGTTTAACCGCAAGCCAAATCACAGAAGTTATCAATGCTATGAGTTCAATTATTAAGGATAGCAAAAATTAATTTCAGATCACACAATTACTCCGATAAAATCAGTAATTTTCGATCACAACCTAGAATTTAAAATTAAATTATGACAACTCAACAACCAATTCAAAACCGTAACCCAGCCCTACTCCTTAATATAGGCATCTTAAGTATTTTAACCTTACTTTATGCTCCCATCTTGCTACATTGGGTAGATGGTTGGCTACACAAAACCATCAGTATAGAACATGAGTATTTCAGTCACGGAATGATTGGTTTACCATTCGCTGGTTACTTAGCTTGGATAAATCGAAAACAATGGCAACGTCTGCCCAACGTAACCAATCCTGTCAGCATTGGCTTATTTGTCATAGGTGCAATTTTCTATCTCAGTGGTGTAGCTGAATGGGTTAATCTTTCCTTACCAATAATTCTATCAGGACTATGTTTGTACTTTAAAGGTATACCAGGCTTAAAATTGCAAGGATTTTCTCTGCTATTGGTATTTTTAGCCACGCCAACAGCACTACCTTATTTGATAGCTCCCTATACTTTTCCTCTACAAAGCTTTATTGCCAGTACAGCAGCCTTCATCTTGAACCAGTTTGATATGAAAGTTGTCGTAGATGGCATTAATTTATATGTAGGGGGACGGATAGTAGAAGTAGCACCCTATTGTGCAGGATTGAAAATGTTATTTACTACCCTTTACGTCGGATTAATATTACTACATTGGACAGAATCCTTATCTTCACGTCGTGTAACTTGGAGTTTTTTAACTATTGCCGCAGTGATCAGCGTTACTGCTAATATCATTCGTAATACCTTATTGACCTTGTTTCACGGTACAGGCCAAGAAGGAGCTTTTACTTGGTTACATGACAGTTGGGGTGGCGATGTTTATTCTGGGTGTATGCTTTTGTTACTCATACCATTACTTAATTGGCTCAATAGTAGTTTTACACAAACATCACCAATGCAATTAGAAGAAGAAGTAAACAGCAACGACTAAACTCCTGTAGTTGCAACCTGTTAAAAAAGCAAATATTCACTCACCTTATTTAGCAAAATTATGACAATATGTGAGATATCTTACTAATGTTTTCTTTATCTAAACACTTTAAATCAAAGCCAATTAGTCAAGTAGTTTTACTAATACTATTACTGATACTGCTCATCATAGGAGCGGTACCCGGATATTTGACCGGAAAGTGGCAATGGAAACAACCACCGCCAATTAGTAATCTGAAGGAATTGAGAAACATCCTGAAAGTAGGATTGAATATCCCTGGATGGCAAACTATTCAACAGTCAGAATCAAAAATTGGAGAACATAAATGGTCAGTACAAATTCTGCAAGAACAGGACTCATCTGTTGAAGCCATACTATTGTTATTGCCACAAAATGGATCAAGAGATCAACCAGAAGTGGAATGGACAGATATTAGCGGCTGGGCTAAATTTCGCTGGGGAGGCTGGGATATAGCTCAAGATCGGACTGTAGAATTTACGTTAGACTCTGTCTCTGAAAAGAATACAAATTTGACCCAGAAAGTTAAGGCGAAATTTTTTCGCGCCACAACAAAACAAAAAACTTTCGCCGTCTTACAATGGTACGCAATGCCAAATGGTGGCACTTCATCATCTTTACACTGGTTTGCAGTGGATCAATTAGCACAATGGCAAAAAAAACGTGTTCCTTGGATGGCAGTGAGTATTATGATACCAATGGAATCCTTCGGGCAAGCGGAAACATCTTTGCCAAAACTTGAGTCCCTGGGTAAAAAAGTACAATTTGCTCTGATGTCTACAGTATTATAAATTGTTTGATTTTATATCTAGAGAATAATGTTTATAGTATCCAATTCTCATAAATGTGGACTTGTTACCGTAATTTTTATTACCTGGCAGGTAAGTATTATTTCGATAACATCCATTCGACCTGTGGTTGCACAAACCTTACCATCCTTAGAACCATCCTCACAGAAAATTATCTTACCTCCTCACAATTCTGAATTTATCAATCCTAATAGGAACAAAGAGATTGAAAATGAAGAGATTAAAAATAAAAACATTTCCCCAGATTTTAACAGTTATCTTTTAGACATAGGAGATGGACTCAGTGTTATTGTTCAGCCTCTTCCTGGGTTATATAGGTTAGGAATTGGAGATTCTATTGGTGTTGCAGTACAAAGATTTCCAGATTTGAGTTTCCAAGCATCAATCAACCCAGAAGGTAATATTATTGTCCCACTACTAGGGGCGATATCTTTAAATGGCTTGACCTTAAAAGAAGCAGAAGATAAAATTCGCGCTGGCTTAAATCGTTATGTTATCGATCCCATCATATATTTATCCTTAACAGGGCGAAGACCTAACTTGAGTTTTCAAGCTCCTATAAATCAAGATGGCAATATCATCATTCCCCAAATAGGTCAACTGTACGTCAAAGGTCTGAGTGTAGAAGAGGCGGAAATAAAAATTCGCTCGGCTTTAAGTGCAATTACAAGTGATCCTGTAGTGGTTTCTTTAGCACAAATGCGACCAGTTCAGATTACTATCAGCGGAGAAGTGTTTCGTCCAGGAATTTATTCTGCGGGTACTGCTATGCCCAGAGTAACTGACATATTACCTCTTGCGGGTGGTTCCACATTAAATGCAGACCTCCGCAAAGTACAAATTCGTCGTCAGTTAGGTGATGGTTCTATAGTTTCACAAAATGTGGATTTATATGCTGCCTTACAAAGTGGTGGCACTCCTCCCAACTTACGCCTACAAGATGGTGATGCCGTAATTGTCCAACGTCGTGAACCTGGTACTGATGATGGTTATGACCGGAATTTAATTGCACGGTCAACTTTAGCAGTACCCCAGATTAAAGTGAGAGTCTTAAACTATGCAGCTGGAGGAATTGGTACTCAATCACTCCCCAATGGTAGTACATTCCTAGATGTGCTGGGAAATGTTCCTCTGAATACGGCTAACTTGCGAGATATTGCTTTAGTTCGCTTTGATCCAGAACAAGGTAAAGCTGTGACTCAAAGACTAGATGCTAAAAAGGCTCTAGCTGGCGATGCTTCCCAAAATGTTACACTCCAAGATAATGATGTCATTGTTGTTGGGAGAAATCTTGTTGGTAAATTGACTACTTTATTCAATACCATTACTCAACCTTTCTTTAATGTACAGTCGTTTATCCGCTTTTTTGAAAACTTTGGTAACGGCTTATTTGGGGGTAATTCAAATCGGTAAATTCTGGTCAAAAAATCAGTTAGACATCACCGATATCATTAGGCATAATCATATTTTGTAAATACTTTTTCCTGATTACTAATAACTAATAAAATAAATACTATGGCACCACCAATTGTTAAAAAATATCTGATTGCCTTTGAAAAGTATAAATGGATTGGAATAGCTAGTTTTGTATTAGTATTATCTGGCGCAACTGTAGTAGCTTTACAACCAGAACCAGAAGATGTATTCATGATAGAAGGTGCTTTACGCTATAACATTCCACCTGTTGCCTTCTCGAAAACAGCAAGTGACATTCAGCAACAAGGACAACAACTAACAGAACAAACTCTACTATCAGAACCAGTGATCAGAAAAGTAGTAGATACAGTACGAGTCAAGCCAGATATGTCCAAAATAAAAATTGTCATGCCTAAGTATGATAGTAAAAGTGGGCAATTAATTAATCCTTTAATGATGGTTTACTATCAAGATAGTGATCCGAAGAGAGGCAAGCAATTTCTGGATGAATTGATGAAACAAATGGTGATATTAAGCCGTGAAATTAACACTGGCCGCTTAAATGCTATTATTAAAAAAATAGATGAACTCTTACCAAATGCAAAGAAAGAACTTCAATTAGCAGAAAATAGATTAGAACAATATGATCGTCGGGAAATGCCAGTTATCTTAGCAGCAGAAAATGGTAGTTTGCTAAGTGGAATTAGTAGTAGTCAAAATCAACAAAGAGCTATCAAACTGACTATTTCTGGCATTAATGCTCAGATCCGCTCTTTAGAAGATAAATTGGGTTTAACAGTAGGACAGGCCTATGTTTCTTCAGCTTTGAGTGCTGATCCTATTATCGGTAACTTGCGATCGCAGATTTACCAAGTAGAGACGCAAATAGCTACACTTCGTAAAGATTTACGTCCTGAACATCCCACCATGATTCAATTACAGCGTCAGAAAGAAGCATCAGAAGAACTGCTACAAGAACGCGCTGCGGAAGTATTGGGTGGGGGTGGTATGGCTGCACCTTTACGAGGTAATGTCACGGGTATTCGTACCCAAAGTAGTTTAGACCCCACACGACAAGCACTAGCAAACCAAATGGTGGCTTTGCAAACCCAACTAGAAACCTTGGAGCAACAACTAAAACAGCAAATTGAACAAGAGACTCAATTGCGGCAAGAATACGCTCTCATCCCTAACAAGCAATTGGAGCGATCGCGCTTAGAACAAGAGTTAGGACTCAAAAAAGCCATCCATGATCAAATGCAAGCCAAACTGATAGATGCAAAGGCAGCAGAAGCAGAAACTGTTGGTAGTCTAAACTTAGCTAAAGAAGCAATTCCCAGCGCTGTACCCAACAAACCCAAGAGTTTACCTGTTACCTTGGCTATCGGTGGTGTCTTGGGTATTGCAATTGGCGGTGGTGTCATATTCTTATTAGGTTCATTAGAAGGTACTTTCAAGACCAGAGAAGATATCCGCGAAAGCCTCAAACAGCGGGATGTATTGCTACTGGGAGAATTGCCTTTAATACCAGTTGATGATTTAGAACCAGACACCCTACCAGTGTTACTTTCTCCCAATTCTCCTTACTTGGAGTTTTATGAGAAGTTCCGTAGTAACTTGCGGAGGTTGGGTAGTACAGATGCTAAAGTAGTATTAATCACTAGCGTTGGTAGTAAAGAAGGTAAAACAGTTAGTGCTTACAATTTAGGTATAGCTTCAGCATTAGCTGGCAAAAGAACCCTAATTATTGAAGCAGATTTGCGATCAGCATCTCAAGCCTCATCCTTAAAAGTTACCCCTGATTCCTATGCTGCCATCGAACCCTTAATATATTATTCCACGTTAAGTGACTGTATTCATATAGTTCCTGATGTAGAAAACCTATACATTATCCCCAGCGCAGGCCCTGTAAATCAATCTGCTGCTGTCATAGAATCTATGGAAATTAGGTTGTTGATCGAAGATGCACGTCAACGTTACGATTTAGTAATTATAGACACAAATCCTTTAAGTATTTCCAATGATGCTCTACTCATGCAGCCTTACAGTGATGGTATTGTTTTAGTGACTCGGCCCAACTACACTCAAGAAAATATGTTAACAGAAGCCATTGATGAGTTAGTGGAAAATGAGCTAGGACTACTGGGTGCGATTATCAACGGTGCTGACATTGAAGTTCGCATACCTGCACGTTTTGAACCAATTCATCAGCCTGAACCTGAGATTACCTTAGAGGTTATTTCAGAAGCTGAAGATATATCCACTATTTTTGGCAAGAATTAGCCCTGTCTACCACGTAATTTTGGCGTTGCTGATTAAGAGTATGATTTTATTTCACGCAGAGTCGCAGAGAGTAAGAGTTTCATTTTTTTGATTTTTCAATTTCATACTTCAATTAAGCAACGCCGTAATTTTTAACTGCTGTAACCATTTCTTCATTCAACCAACTATAAAAATGAGGATATACAGGTAAACGTGGTACTAATTCCCATCCTGCTGTTTTTAAAATCTCCATCAGTTTGTGTTTCTGTAAATGAGGATAATCAGGGTTAACTTCATCTTTAGGACCGATTCCCCCTAAATCCCTAGCACCAGCATCTAAACAAGCTAGTAACCAATTGTCATCTGTTACCAAGTTAGGCGGAATTTGAATGGTAATCTCTGCGGGTAAAATATTCCGTGCTTTTTCGATGAGTTTTGGCAGTAGACGAGGATCAAAAGCTTCTGCATTCAAGGTTTGTAAATTTCCAGGACTGTGGGGTTGTAATATCACTTCTTGTATATGTTTATATTGTTTGTGCAAATCCGCAATAGCAGCTAAAGCTTGCCAGCAATCATCTTCAGTTTCTCCAATTCCCAAAAGTAAGCCGGTGGTGAAAGGAATCTGCAATTTTCCCGCCCATTCTAACTGTTGTAAACGCACATCAGGTAATTTACTGGGTGCATGAAAATGTACGGTATTCAACAATTTGGGTGTCAACTGTTCTAACATCAAACCCATCGAGACATTGACATTTTTTAACCTTTGCATTTCCGGAAAACTCAATGGCCCAGCATTGGTGTGGGGCAAAAATCCCATTGCTAAAGCTAAAACACACAAGTCATAAATCAGCTGAAACCAAGCTTCTCTTCTGGGTGATAAAGGATGAACCTCACCACTAAGAATGAGAATTTCACAGATACCTTGATTTTGAAGTCTTTGCAAAATACTCTCAGCTTCTAGAAGCGTTAACCATGGACTTTTACCAGGATCTGTCCGAAAATTGCAGTAGCTACACCTATTGAAACATTCATAAGTAGGCACAATAGTATAAGCAGGGCTGTAGGTAACAATATTTTGAGACATAGAATTCAGGATTGAGGAGTGATGGAAATATTATTTAACTTGTACTGTTTCCACTTCTCCTGTTGTCTTGCTCTTTTTTCCGCTGTCAAACTACCAATACAGTGAGGACAAGAAATACCTTCTTCATACTCAGGTGAAGATTTATCTGCTTCGGAAATGGGATGACCACAACCAAAGCATAACTCATAACTTCCTTCCTCCAAACCGTGACGCACTGCCACCCGTTCATCAAACACAAAACATTCTCCTTCCCACAAACTTTCTGCCTGGGGAACTGCTTCTAAATATTTGAGAATACCGCCTTTGAGATGATAAACTTGCTCAAAACCTTGAGCCAACATATAGGATGAGGCTTTTTCGCATCTAATACCACCAGTACAAAATAGGGCTACTTTTTTATGTTTGTTCGGGTCTAGATTTTTACTAATGTATTCAGGAAATTCTCGGAAAATCTGCGTTTGGGGATTTTCTGCTCTTTTGAAAGTACCAATACTGACTTCATAATCATTGCGGGTATCAATTACTTTCACCTCTGGATCAGAAATCAAATCATTCCATTCCTCAGCACTAACGTAAGTTCCCACCTTTTGATTAGGATCAACTTCCGGTATTCCCAATGTCACAATTTCTCTCTTTAACCGGACTTTCATTTTTTCAAATGGCGGTGTTTCGGTGTAGGATTCTTTATGCTCCAAGTCTGCTAACCTGGCATCACTACGGAGAAAACCCAAAACTGCATCAATTTCAGTCCGAGAACCAGCTATAGTTCCATTAACTCCTTCTTTTGCTAGTAAAATTGTGCCTTTAATGTTTTGCTGCTGACAAAAAGATAACAACGGTGCTTGCAGTTCTTGATAATCGGTTAAACTGACAAATTTATACAGTGCAGCTACTACAATATTTTCTGGGTTCATCTGTTTACAAAAAAAGCATAACAGGATATTATTTTATCAAAGTTTAAAATTAGCTCTTTTCTAACTAGAAAGAAACCTAATTTGATTTTGACTTTTGATTTTGACCTAAAAACGGGGGTTTAGCTCAGTTGGTAGAGCGCCTGCTTTGCAAGCAGGATGTCAGCGGTTCGAGTCCGCTAATCTCCATAATTTCACATCAATCACGTTTAAATACAACAGATAGATTGTTCGCTGGCATTTGGTAAATCTTGTGTAATGTCAGACTTTCAGTTTTTGCAACTTCTATCACATCCTCTAAATTACGCACTCCCCATTCTGGATTTTGTGACCGTAAAGAATCATCAAAATCAGCATTGCTAGGTGCGGTATGTTTTCCGTTTTGTTTATATGGGCCATATAAATAAAGGATGCCATCAGCGGGTAAAATACGCCTAGCTCCGGACATGAGTCCCAAACAGGCTGACCACGGGGAAATATGAATCATGTTAATGTTAATTATAGCGGTAATAGGCGAGTCTGTGATTTGTTCTTTTTCAACTGGCCACAATGGTAACTGAGCATCTAAATCTATCGGTGGGTAAAGATGATCACTTTTAAATTCTGCTGCCCAAGCTGTGATACTGTCTCTTAATAAGGGGTTTGGGTCAGAAGGTAGCCATTTTCGCGGTGCTAGATGGGGAGTAAAAAATACTGCGTGTTCTCCTGTTCCACTGGCTATTTCTAAGATTGTTCCTGCTTTTGGTAATACTTGTAAGAGTACATCTAAAATTGCGTTGCGGTTGCGTTGGGTTGCTGGTGCAAACTGTTTTTGTTCTGGGTTTGTGTTCATAGTTCTTTGGTTTTTATTGAACGCAGATAAACGCAGATAAACGCAGATGATTGAGGATAAGTAAAAGATCAATTAATGAATTTTATGATTCTGTGCAGGTTCACATAAAATTGTGATTAGTGCGATCGCTTTTTATTTACCTTGTTTTACTATATTACAGGAGAAAAATTTGCCTAAGTCTATTAATTCAACCCAACCACCATTAAAGTTTATTCCTCCACGTTTTAATCCTTTAATACTCAAGGTTATGTCTTTATTTCTACCTTTTATTTTGAGGGTAAGAACTAGACCTTGGCTACCTGCGGGGATTGTCAAAATTGAGGCTCAAAATGCTGAGGTATTAGCTAAATTATATCATGAGTTTCAAGGGGGAAAAATTCGGTTTTTAATTGCTTTTCGTCATCCAGAAGTAGAAGATCCTTTGTCAATGTTATATCTACTTTCTCGCATTGTTCCCCAGGTAGCAAGGGAAAAAGGGATTTCTTTACAATATCCTGTGCATAGTCATTTTATGTATGAAAGAGGAATGACTTTATGGGCAGGAAATTGGTTAGGATGGTTATTTTCTCGATGTGGTGGTGTACCTGTTCGCAGGGGAAGAAAGGTAGATAGAAATGCAATTCAAATGGCTAGAAATTTATTTGTAAATGCAAAAATACCCATTGCGATCGCCCCTGAAGGTGGTACAAATGGTCATAGTGGTATGGTTAGTCCTTTAGAACCTGGTGTGGCACAGATGGGTTTTTGGTGTGTGGAGGATTTACAAAAAGCTAACCGGACAGAAACTGTTTTTATTATCCCAGTTGCGATTAAATATAGTTATGTGATTCCACCTTGGCAAAAAATAGATTGGTTATTATCCAAATTAGAAGCTGATAGCGGTTTAGTAGGGGCAGAAATTAATCAAAGTGGGAAAAATAAGGAAGAAATTTTATATCAGCGAATTTTGCGATTAGCGGAATATTTAATTACGGAAATGGAGGAATTTTATCGTCGTTTTTATCATCAAGAGTTTACCGAGGTTATATCTCAAGATATCTCAGCTAATGAGCTATTAATTAATAGATTACACCGTTTAATGGATACGGCATTAACAATTACAGAAAAATATTTTAATGTCCAACCACAAGGTAATTTTATTGATAGATGTCGGCGGTTGGAAGAAGCAGGTTGGAATTATATTTATCGGGATGATATCAAAGATATTCATAGTCTACCACCTTTGAAACGTGGTTTAGCTGACTGGGTAGCAGAAGAAGCAGATTTACGAATGCAGCACATGAGAATAGCTGAAAGTTTTGTAGCGGTTACTGCTAATTATATTCAAGAAAAACCAACTGCTGATAGGTTTGCAGAAACGGTGTTATTAATGTTTGATATGTTATCTAGAATTAAAGATTCGACTTTACCGGGTAGGCCGCGTTTAGGTTTAAAACAGGCTATGATTACTGTGGGTGAACCAATTTCTGTAACGGAAAGATGGCAGGTTTGTCAGGGTAATAAACAGGCTTTTAGACAGGGAGTGAGTGATTTAACTCAGGATTTATTTGTAGCTTTGGAGAGATTAATTAAGGATTAAAATCACAGGACAAGACGCAAAGAAAAAGGTTTTATTCTGGGGTAGAAATCACTAAAGATTCAAAAAATACATCATAGCTCGTGATTTCTACCATCTAAGTCTTAATCTTCTACATCTACTGCCGCATCATCATCATCACCGTCATAGGTCAGATCGTCAAGATCAATAATTTCTGAGATTTCTTCTACGTTATTATTGAGATTAGTAGATTCTACAGGTTCACGTTCTATTAATCTTCCTGTAGACTTGAGCCATTCTAAAAGTACAAATTCATTACTTGTACGAATTACAGTAGCTCGTTGGTTGCGGGGTTGTTCATGCAATGGTCCATCAAGCATAAAATATATATTGCCTAAGATTCTCGGTTGTATGGATGAAAATGTAATCTATTGTCAGGTAATTGAATTGTTTAGTTTTTGATCAAAGCTGCAAATTTTAACTCCTGACAAGTAAATCTTCTACCCAATTATAGACTATTCTTGATGAAAATCAATTATTCGTTACCAGGATACTTTTTGCTACTGATTCTATCACAGGTATTACTGATAAGCGATTCCCTTTTTTAACTACTAATAATTCATCACCGTTAAATTTTTCTTTGAGTGTAGATAATAAAATTGGTTGGGAAAATTCTTCTACAAATTCTACTTTTACTGTCTGCCAACGTGGTGATTCTGGGGTAGATTTAGGATCATAATATTCACTATCTGGATCAAATTGGGTGGGGTCAGCAATACCTGTTTCTACAATTTTCATTAACCCGACAATACCAGGAGGTTGAGTATTAGAATGATAAAAAAAGGCTAAATCTCCCACTTGCATTTGTTTTAAAAAGTTACGGGCTTGATAATTCCTCACACCATCCCAAATAGTTTGTTTTTGCTGTTGTAAATTATGAATACTGTATGCTGCTGGTTCTGATTTCATTAACCAGTAATTAATATTTGGCATTTATTTTTTTATAAATTAATACGATATTGGCAGGGGTTTAGCAATGCTAAACCCGGACAGGAATTAATAATTAAAAAGCTAATTCTGCTATTAACTAGCGACTAATTTCCCCCAACCAATGTAAGGTAATTTACCTGCTGTGGCTTTTACCTGTTCTGCATTGGCTACCAGTTGTCCGCAAGCGTCCCAAGTTCCAGCCACAAAAGCGGTTCTTGTCCCTTCACTCATCACCACCGGGGCGGTAAAATCATTGATTTGTACTTGCAATTTTTCCAAATCTATGGTAATGGCTGCTTGGGGATGGGCGGTAACTAATTCTTGTAGTTTTTTAACTGTTGTTTCTTCTGCTATTACGCATGGTATTCCCATTGCTACACAGTTACCAAAGAAGATTTCGGCGAAACTTTCACCAATGACTGCTTTTATGCCCCATTTGGCGAGTGCTTGGGGTGCGTGTTCTCTGGATGAACCACAGCCGAAGTTACGGTTAACTATTAATACTTTTGCCCCTTGGTATTGGGGTAAGTCAAAGGGATGTTGACCATTTAAGGCGGTTCTGTCGTCAATAAATACCCCTACTCCTAAGCCGTCAAAGGTGATGGCTTTCAGGTAGCGGGCGGGGATAATTCGGTCTGTGTCTATATCATTGCCAATTAGAGGAACGGCGTTACCTGATATTTGTTTTACTTCACTTTGCATAATTAATGAACCATGAAGGCACGAAGGACATTTTAACTCTAAAAATATATCAAATTGATTATAGAGAGGTTTCACATCGGATATTATTTATCGTTTCTATATGCTTCTTGAAGGAAGCTTCTATAAATTTCTGGATTTCTGGTTTTGTAATAATTACTTGATTAATAATGGCTTCCATACTTACTTGAAATAAAATTACAGCTTGTATGCAAAATTGAAACTCATTTTGACGTTTAGATGCTAATTCAATGGAAACATTTTGGCAATCTAATGCATTGTAATTATATTCAATGAGTTGTTTTCCTTCGCATACTGCTTGGTAAGCATGAGACAACATTTCTCCTCCCTTCAAACCACAAAATTTTGCAATATCAAAATCATATTCTGGTGGTACCATTTGATTTAGTTGTCTTTGTTTTTTGCTTTTTTCCTATGGGGCAGGTTTCTAGTCTAGCCTTTTTTTCACTCCCCTCCTCGCTTGCGGGGAGGGGTTAGGGGTGGGGTTATATGGGATTACAGCATTTCCCGCACATCGGCGACTTCACCTTTAATGGCGGCGGTGGCTACCATTGCGGGACTCATTAACAGGGTGCGGCCGGATGCTGAACCTTGTCTACCTTTAAAGTTACGGTTGGAGGAGGAGGCGCTAATTTGTCTACCTTGTAATTTGTCTGGGTTCATGGCTAAACACATGGAACACCCTGGTTCGCGCCATTCAAAACCTGCTGCGACGAAGATTCTATCTAGTCCTTCGGCTTCGGCTTCTTGTTTAACTCGTTCTGAACCGGGTACGACAAAGGCTTTGACTCCCTCTGCAACTTTGCGTCCTTGGGCTATTTTGGCTGCTTCTCTCAGGTCGCTGATGCGTCCGTTGGTGCAGCTACCAATAAAGCACACATCAATTTTTGTGCCTTGGATGGGTTGACCAGGATACAAGTCCATGTAGCGATAGGCTTCTTCGGCTACAAAACGGTCTTCTTCTGCTAATTCTGCGGCAGCGGGAACTTTTTGATCAATACCGATACCTTGACCTGGTGTAATTCCCCAGGTGACGGTGGGGGGTATGTCTTCGGCATTAAATACTACTACATCATCATATTCGGCATCCGCATCACTCCGCAGAGATTCCCACCAGGCAACGGCTTTGTCCCAGTTTGTATCTTTGGGAGCGAAGTCTCTATTTTTGAGGTAGTCGTAAGTAATTTGATCGGGGTTGACATATCCGCATCTTGCCCCACCTTCAATGGCCATGTTACAAACGGTCATCCGTTCTTCCATGTTCATCTGTGCAAAAGTTGTTCCTGCGTATTCATAGGCGTAACCTACGCCACCTTTTACTCCCAATGTCCGGATGATATGTAAAATTACGTCTTTGGCGTAAACTCCGGGTTTGAGTTGGCCGTTTACTTCGATTTTTCTAACTTTGAGTTTTGATAATGCTAGGGTTTGGGAGGCGAGAACGTCTCTAACTTGGCTTGTACCGATGCCAAAGGCGATCGCCCCAAATGCACCATGACTAGATGTGTGGCTATCTCCACAAGCAATGGTCATTCCCGGTTGGGTTAATCCCAGTTCGGGAGCAATAACATGAACTATACCTTGATTTCCCGAACCAATATTGTAAAAAGTTATGTCATTTTCTTGACAACTCTTTTCTAATGCCTGGATCATTGCCTCTGCCATGCTATCCACAAAGGGACGAGCTTGATTTTCAGTAGGAACAATATGATCAACTGTGGCTACTGTGCGTTGGGGGAATAAGACTTTTAAACCCCTCTCTTTGAGCATAGCAAAGGCTTGGGGACTGGTAACTTCATGAATAAGATGGAGGCCGATAAAGAGTTGCGTTAGTCCTGATGGAAGTGTACCAACGGTGTGTAAGTCCCAAACTTTGTCAAACAGAGTTCCCTTGCTCATACGTCAATTTATGTTAAAGGAGTCGAGTTTATAATCTTATCAGAAAATGGTACTCCGTAAATAATTCCAACTCTGGTTTTGATGAATTTCTGTATGGTCATACAAACTCGTTTATGTACAGATTGTTAATAAATTGTTAATAAATATAAACTTTATCTGAACTTTGAATGTTCATAAAATAACATTAGCATTCACACTTTATAATAGAAGTATCATTACATCTATAGTTCAATTTACTTACTGAGCTTAGTTTTTTAATCATCAGAAAACTTTTTTACATCAAACTACTTATATAAAGCACCTGCAATAGAAATCAATAAATAGGTGAAATCTCCAAATTAATCTATGTCTAATCGTCCTATCTACCTTGACTGTCATGCAACTACACCTGTAGATGAACGGGTACTAAATGCTATGATTCCTTACTTTACAGAAAAGTTTGGCAATGCCGCTAGTATTAGTCATGTTTATGGTTGGGAATCAGAAGCAGCAGTTAAACAAACTAGAGGAATTTTAGCGACTGCTATTAATGCTAACCCAGAAGAAATTGTTTTTACCAGTGGAGCAACAGAAGCTAATAATTTAGCCATCAAAGGTGTAGCTGAAGCTTACTTTTCTAAAGGTCAACACATTGTCACCATAGCAACAGAACATAAAGCAGTTTTAGATCCTTGTGAATATTTAAAAGGTCTGGGTTTTGAAATTACAATTCTCCCAGTTAACAAAGATGGTCTAATTGATTTAGAACAATTAGAAAAAGCCCTGCGTGATGATACAATTTTAGTGTCTGTGATGGCTGCCAATAACGAAATAGGCGTTTTACAACCATTAGCAGAAATCGGTAAAATCTGCCGAGAAAAAGAAATTCTCTTCCACACAGATGCTGCCCAAGCTATTGGTAAAATTCCCTTAGATGTAGAAGCATTAAACATTGATTTAATGTCTTTAACTGCCCATAAAGTCTATGGGCCAAAAGGTGTTGGGGCTTTATATGTTCGCCGCCGCAACCCCAGAGTTAAACTAGCAGCACAACAACATGGGGGAGGCCATGAAAGGGGAATGCGTTCTGGAACTTTATACACACCCCAAATAGTTGGCTTTGGTAAAGCTGTAGAAATTGCCATTGCAGAACAAGAAACAGAAAATCAAAGATTAACAGAACTGCGGGAAAGACTTTGGCAACAGTTATCTAAAGTTGAGGGAATTTATTTAAATGGACATCCTCAAAAAAGATTAGCAGGAAATTTGAATATTAGTGTTGAAGGTGTGGATGGTGCGGCACTTTCTTTAGGTTTACAACCGATAGTAGCAGTATCTTCTGGGTCTGCTTGTTCTTCTAATCATGTTGCACCTTCCTATGTATTAACAGCATTAGGACATCCTGAAAAATTAGCTTATGCTTCTGTCAGGTTTGGTCTTGGTAGGTTTAATACTGTGGAAGAAATAGATAAAGTTGCACAACATTTTATTACTACTGTGAACAGTTTACAAAGTACCTTGGCAGTTAGTCGTTGAAACTAACAGTTAAAGATTGTGGTGCGGGCATCTTGCCCGCTATTTTCATCAATCTAATCAGCTATTTTCTAATATTTGCAGAATCTTAGCATACAAATATTTTACTCTTTCTATTTGCGTTTCACCCAAGGAAACATAATAAGTTAAACCGGGTGCGCTATTAATTTCTAAGAGGGTATAATCTAGCAAAGGTTGAGTAATATCAGAGGTAAGAATATCAACACCTGCTAGTCTCAATCCCATGTTTTTAGTGATATTAATTGCCAATTCTTGAAAATCAGGATGAATATGATCAGTGAAATCTACTGCATCACCACCTGTAGAGAGATTGGCATTATCTAAAAGATAAACTACAGTATCTTGATCAACTATACTATCAAAAGTGAGGTTTTGTGTTTTTAACTTTTGCAACATCCGAAAATCTTGTAAATCAACTAATACTTTTTTATTTATTTGCCTTAATTTTTGTTGTTTTTTGATCAATAACTCTCTAATAGTAGAATTACCATCACCAGTTATAGATAAAGGTATTCTCTGGTAAGCGGCAATTATTTCATTATCTAAAGCTAAGATTCTAAAATCGCTACCGCTATAAAATTTTTCTACAATTAATCCTGATTGAATTGCTAAAATTTTCTCTGCTACTTGATAGTATTCATCTTTTTTATATACCTTGGCTACCAAACATCCTTGACTTAAATTTAATGGTTTAACAATTACAGGTAATCCTAATTCTTGGGCATAATTCCAACCATCATGGATGTTTCTAGGGTTGCTAATATTTGCACAGATTTTATCATTAAAAAAAGTATGTCCTGCTGTTACCTTGTAACCCAGTTGGTTGAGAAAATAATTAGAAAACCCTTTATCTTTAGCTAAATTAGCCGCACCATAACCATTAATATCTAGTTTATTGTGATCAAATATTGAGGTTTTTCCATTTTTAAAGGTGATGTGTCCAATCAATTGATATTCTGGCTCTATTAAAACAGTAGCTCCCATTTCTGTGGCTACTTGTGTTAAAATTGATGTTATTAATCTCATATAATTATGGGAATTAGCCTATTTGTTACCTAGTAGATTCTAGGATGTTATGTAACTATTTTACAAGCAATTTTGTGATTTTATTAACAGAGTAACCAGATAAGTTTTAGTATATTTACTGTTAGTACCTGAACTAACTAAATAAATTAATTTTCCTCGGTTTTATTGCTGAGTTAAAACAATTTTGTTGCACTAAGTATTGACAATCACAAAATTATGTAATAACAAGGTGGCATCAACAATTAAAGGCGCTAGTGTTATCCCCCCTAAGAGACACACCAACGCCAAATACTCAAGTTTATACGGTTAATATAATCATGCCACAAAACTCAGATTTCCAAGAGAAAAAATCAGAAAATCAGGCAATTTCTTATAGAAACCGGCTGAATAGTTGGACTATAGCTCGTTTGGTTGCACAACAAAAACGGATAATTGTTGCTAGATTCCGTACTAGATCAGATGCAGATGGTTATATTCAGCACTTACGGCAACAAGCACCCCAAGATGCTTTTGAGATTTTCTTTGATTCTCAAAGCAAAGAAGCGACAATTTAAGCTCACGTAATTCTTAGATCCCCAGCTTGTTGAGAAGGTGGGGGATCTAAACCTGAGTTTGAGAACTTGCTCAACGGTAAGCGGCTGTTTCTAGATTTTTCAACCCCTGTAAAGAACCACGAAAAAACTTGTTGATTTTGTTGATTGAGATGTTGACAATTTTGTTCTAAGAATTGCTGTAGTGATTTCATCCCCATCGGGATTCCTATCACCTGGGTTTGAAAATCCTGCACACGACTTAAACCACGACAAACAGCTTGATATTCTGAACCGTTGGGTACTAAAATTGTGTTAATTATTGGTGCTATCTATGTTTTTGAACATTTTTAAAAAACCAGAATCTATAACTGCTAATCTGGACATAAATCCCAGTTGGTATATAGCTTACGGTAAATTAGATAATGTAGATAATTCTATAGAAAATGCAATTTGGCAAGATGAAAAATTAGCAATAATTTCCACACCCTCAGAATTTGCCCTCAGTCCTCAAAAAAGATTTGTAGTAGTTGGGGATATATGGTTAAGTAATCGTGATGAATTAATACAAAAATTAGCCATTGATGATCACGAAAATATTAGTAATCAACAAATAATTGCCCATCTGTGGGAAAAATATAACTCCCAATGTTTAACCCTATTATTAGGAATGTTTGGGTTAGTCGTTTGGGATCGAGAAAAACAAATATTATCTTTAATTAGAGATGCCGTAGGTAGCCGGACTTTATATTACACTAATACTGGTTCAACTCGCTGGATTGCCCCTAAATTAACCACCCTTAACCCTTATCGCAGTAATGATTTAGATATAGTAGCATTACGGGATTATTTATGTTGTGCATTTGTGCCAGGAGAAAGAACAATGTGGCAAAATGTCCATGAAATTCGTCCTGGGACAATGATAGAAATGCCATCAGATAAAGTTTATCACTATTGGCAACTGCAAGAACAAGTTAAAGATATCAATCAACCTTTAGAATTTTATAGTCAAAAATTATATAATTTACTTGAGCAAGTAGTTACAGAATATTTACCTCAAAATCAACCTGTGGGTGTGTTTCTTTCCGGTGGTTTAGACTCTAGTTGTATCACAGCATTAGCAGCAAAATTACATGATGCACCAGTTCACACCTACTCAATTCATTTTGGCGAAGAAACACCAAATGAATTAGAATTTTCTGGTTTAGTTGCCCAACATTGTCAAACTCAACACCACGTTTTAGAAATTACCTTTCCAGATATGTGGGAAAAGCTGCCACAAACTATGTTACATCTGGATGATCCAATTGGAGATCCTTTAACAGTACCAAATTTTTTATTAGGAAAATTAGCTAGAGAAAATGTCCAAACTATTCTGAATGGAGAAGGCGGAGATCCTTGTTTTGGTGGACCTAAAAACCAAGCTATGTTAATTAATAGTTTGTATGGATATATTAATAACCAAGATTCTCTACAAGCATATTTAATATCTTTTAAAAAATGTTTTCTGGATTTACCACAACTGTTAAAACCAGAAGTATTAAAAACTTTAAACACTGAATTATCTATATTTGCTGATGATTTAAATTCTCAAGATAATTACCTGAATAAATTAATGTCTTTGAATATTAAATTTAAAGGTGCAGATCATATCCTGACTAAAGTTAATAACTTAACCCAAGCTGCAAATTTGCAAGGTTTGTCACCATTATTTGATCAGCGGGTAGTGGATTTAAGTATGGAAATTCCTCCAGAATATAAACTTTCAGGAGTAGAAGAAAAAGCAGTTTTAAAAAAAGCAGTCAGCGATATTTTACCCGATACAATTATCAATCGTCCTAAAAGTGGGATGATGGTTCCTGTGCAATTAGGTTTTAAAAAATACTGGCAAAAAGAAGCCAGAAAATTATTATTAACTAGAAATAATGAAATTTCTACCTATATCAATCAGGAAGTATTACGAAATTGGTTAAATTTTAAAAATGATACCTGGGGAAGATACGGTGTGAAACTGTGGCTATTAGTAAGTTTAGAAATTTGGTTACAGGTGAATAAAAATAAATAAAAATCACTCCAAACCCCACACAGGAGAAAATTTGAGCAATACTGGTACAAGTAAGGAAAGTTAACAGAACATTACAAACATGACAATTCGACCCAGCGACACAGCTTTATTAGATTGGAGTGGTGATACCTTAGCAATTGGTTTATTTGAAGATGCAGTGGAGTTAACAGGCGATTTAGCGACTTTGAATGAGAAAAGTGGCGGAATTATCCAAGAAATCATTGCTGAAGAAGAATTTACAGGTAAAGTGAATAGTACCGTTGTCATTCGGGTCGGTGCTAGTTATCCTGTGCGGAAAGTGATTTTAGTGGGTTTAGGAAAACCAGAGGCACTAAGCTTAGAAAGCTTACGCCGTGCTGCGGCTACAGTGGCGCGAAGTGCGAAAAAGCAAAAAACTAAAACTTTGGCTATTAGCTTACCTGTGTACAATCATGAACCAGCAGCTACAGCCCAAGCGATTACAGAAGGGGCAGAATTAGCACTTTACCAAGATACTCGCTTCAAATCTGAACCAGAAGATAAAAATCCCGATATCGAAACTATAGATTTACTGGGGTTAGCAGGACAAGAAGCAGCTATTACCCGTGCAGAACAAATTGTCTCTGGGGTAATTTTAGCTAGACAGTTAGTAGCAGCCCCAGCTAATGCGGTGACACCAATTACAATGGCAGAAACCGCCCAAGCTATAGCCAAAGAACATGGTTTAGAATTACAAATTCTCGAACAAGAAGATTGCGAAAAATTGGGTATGGGGGCATATTTAGGAGTTGCCCAAGCTTCTGACTTACCACCTAAATTTATTCATCTTATCTACAAACCCACCACTACACCTAAACGAAAATTAGCGATTATTGGTAAGGGTTTAACCTTTGACTCTGGTGGTTTGAATATTAAAGGGGCTGGTAGCGGCATTGAAACCATGAAAATTGACATGGGTGGCGCGGCGGCTACTTTGGGTGCAGCTAAAGCTATTGGGCAGTTAAAACCAGATGTGGAAGTTCACTTTATCTCAGCCGTTACCGAAAACATGATTAGCGGTAAGGCTATGCACCCTGGAGATATCTTAACCGCATCCAATGGCAAAACAATCGAAGTTAACAACACTGATGCTGAAGGGCGTTTAACCTTGGCTGATGCGTTAGTTTATGCGGACAAGTTGGGTTTGGATGCCATGGTTGATTTAGCTACCCTGACTGGTGCTTGTGTTGTGGCTTTGGGTGATAATATTGCTGGTTTATTTACACCAGATGATGATGTAGCTGCCCAATTACAAACTGCTTCAGAAAACGCAGGTGAGAAACTTTGGCGGATGCCGATGGAGGAGAAATATTTTGAGGGGATGAAATCTGGTATTGCGGATATGAAAAATACTGGACCTCGTTATGGTGGTTCTATTACTGCATCTTTGTTTTTGAAACAGTTTGTTAAGGATACTCCCTGGGCGCACCTAGACATTGCCGGGCCTGTTTGGGCGGATAAGGAAAATGGTTACAACGGTGCTGGTGCTACTGGTTTTGGTGTCAGAACTTTGGTTCATTGGGTTTTGAGTTAACCTCAGTTGAACCAGGTGACAGGTTACAGGTTACAGGTTACAGGTTACAGGTTACAGGTGACAGTAATAGGAAATAAGAAAGAAATTTATTTTTATTATCCTATGTACGGGCGAACGGCCGTTCGCCCCTCCTGACTTAAAAGCGATAATTGCGATCGCCTATCCACATACTTGTGGGTACAGCATTACCTTGAGGATCTACTTTTACCTTAACTGTAATTGGTGTTGTGCGTCCGTTGCGGTTTTGCTGTATTTGGGACAAATCATTATTAATTTGCTGTCTTTGTTCTTCGGAGACATAATAATTTTCCAGACCATAATTAATTACACCATCTTGATAATTACCCTTTAACGCCACCTGGTTATTAGGTAAATAAATGGGGCGATCGCTACTTACACGTACAGGCCGCCAAGCAGGAGGAACAGCACGATTAAAAGTTCGTTGTTCTTGCAAAACCAAATACAAGGTACTACCCTGATTAATTCTGCCATTTCTAATTGAATTTTGGTCTACCCAATCTCTCCATCCTGGTAATCTTCTCAAGGTATCTGTGCGAGAAATATTATAATCAAAGGATACAGAAGAACCTTGCAAAACATTATTAGAATATTCAGGTATAGTTTGCAAAATTACAGTTTTACCTGTCATTTCTGTATACATTGCTTGACTGGGAACTGCTAAAATTAACCCTATTTGTACCATCAAAGGAGCGATTAGCCGCCAAATCGGTAAAGGTTGATTTGCTTTTTGTTCAGTTGCAATTAAGTAATCACGAAAAGTTAACTTTTCAGAAAATTCTTTTTCTGGAGTTAAGGTTTTATTTTTGTCAGGTGAATTATTTGCCATGATCAATAAATAATAGGTTAACTGTTAGTTATCAGTTATTAGTTATCAGTTTTTTTCTAATGACTAATGACCAATGACTCATAGGATATTCAACGCAGAGACTTAATATATTTGTTAATTCTAATGCACAGATGATCTACGACTTTTTAGCTGTAGAACGTTCCTGTAAACGACGTTCAAACCATAAACCAGCAGAAATCAAACCAGAACCACACAACACGAACACTAATGATCTAAACAATATATCAGTGTCATATTCTAGCACTCGACTGATGACTTGGAGGATGAATAATAACATACCAGACCAAAAAGCAGTTCTGTGACTTAACTTCAATCCTTCTTGAATTAATCCCCAAGCTAAAGTTATCAACAGGATATTGAAAATAAAAATTCCCAATTCAGTAATTTGACCAATACTTTGATGCCAAAAAGGGATAATGACAATGAAACCGAGAAAAATACTAATTACTGTGATCGTAAAAAATACTTCTCTCCGGATAGGATTATTCTGATGACGAAAGAGAAATAACCATTGCAAAACTACTAAACCACTGATAATTCCTAAATCAATTATAGGCACAGCTTGCAAAACATTCGAGAAATTGGTAGGTGAATTACCAAAACCAGAACTAAAAGATTGCCATTGCCAACGGAAGGATAATAAATAAAACACCACACCAAAACAGACTAAGGACAAATTACGGGCTATGGGTTGAAATAACCGATAATTAATATTGGGAAAAAGTAAATCATCATAACTCCAGAATAATGCCGGAGGAAGTGCTAAAGCAAAAGAAGCTACCCAAGGAATGACATTAGAAAAAGTTAATAACGGTAAAGGGTTGAGATTGTATTGCAGAGATAGAGTAAAGGCGATCGCTGCCAAGACAAAAATAATCCGTGAACGACAAATATAAGCCAAAGGTACAAACAATAACCAAGAAATTAATGGTGTATGTCGTACAGCTAACCGCGCCCAATTTAATTCACTACCAGCAGACCAAAATTCCCTCAAACCCAACCAATAGCCAATTTGTAACAAAACAATAGCCAAAACCCCCAAAGAACTCAGAGATAGGCTATAAGCCATCACCAAAACCCCAAAACCCCAAGCTAAAAATAACTGTGGTGCTGAACCACTAATGTTGAAAATTTGCCCCATTAACATCAAAGTTGCCCCTAAAATTAAGGCACTGAGAATTAATAAAGCCTCGCCTAAAAGTCGTTTACCCTGTTGTGGTTTTTTCCCACTCGCAGCCGCAAGACTAGGTTCTCTCCAAGTCAAAAAACCAGTAATAGCAGTTGATAAAAACCAACTCATCAACAAGATAAATTTAATTTCTCTTGACCATGTTTGCCAATTTGCTGCTACAAAGATAATGATCCCTAAAATTAACAGTAAACCACCACCAGCAATGGCTATTAACCCAGAACTTTCTTTGGCAGCAGCCTCTATTTTGTTAAATTGATAACGGTCTGCTATGTTTTGATATTGAGAAGAACTAATAAGTCCCTCATCCCGCCAACGTTGTGCTTCTTGGCGTAATTTTCGCGCAAAATTATCTAAGATCATGACCTCTCCGGTGTAATGGGTGAGTTTAACAACTGTCAAAAATGGTCAGCCTCTAGCCAACAGCCAAAAGTAACGCCGGACACGCATTAAAAATGCAATCTCTATGATGGTCATTATGTTTTCAGTATGCAGCCAAATACCCTAATTGCATTGTTTATCTGTAACAGTTATTAGACTGTGCTAAGTAGCTAAATTTACTCAATTTGGAAATATGGAAAAGCCTTCAAATTTATTACTAAAAGTTGCCCGTCGTTTATTTAATAATGCTGATGAACAAGCAAGGTTTATTGCAGCTTTAGTTGATCCTCAACCTTTTTCACCTTGTATTCTTTGGTGTCAAGAACGTCCCCAAATTTCACCTTTTGTAGTAGAAATATCAACACTTTGGCAACCTAAATTTATAGATAGATTAAACATTTCAGAAAAGCCTGGTCAACATTTTCTGCATCAACAAGGATATTTTTATTGTTTGGATTTTTCTTCTGTATTTGCTGCTTCTGTCTTGTTAACAATTAATCAACCAATATCTTTAATTTTTGATATGTGCGCTGCACCAGGAGGTAAAAGTATCTTTGCATGGAAGGCGTTACAACCTGATTTATTAATTAGTAATGAGGTGATTGGTAAACGTTTAGGGATGTTAATTTCTAATTTGAAACGTTGTCAAATTCAACCTAGTTGTGTAGTGAATCGAGATCCTAGTATTTTTGCAGAGAGTTTTTCTCAATCCAGTAATTTGGTCATAGTTGATGCACCTTGTACTGGACAATCTTTATTAGCTAAAGGTGGAAAAGCACCGGGATGTTTTCACCATACCTCAATTAATAAAAGTGCCAATCGTCAAAAAAGAATTATTGCTAATTCAGCCCAAGTTGTCGCCCCTCAAGGTTATTTGCTGTATATGACTTGCACCTATTCACCAGAAGAGAATGAACAAGTTTGTGAATGGTTTTTAGAAAAATTCCCTCAGTTTAAAGCTGTAAAAGTTGAGCATTTATCAACTTATCAATCACATTTAACTGATATTCCTTGTTATCGGATGTTTCCTCAAGATAGATTAGGTGCTGGTGCATTTACAGTATTATTGCAAAATACAGAGGATGGGGAAATAAAAGATGGGCAATTAGAAACAATCTTGGCGATGAGTAGGTATAAAAATATGATCACTCAGTCAGATGTAAATCAAGAAGATATCTGAGAATTATTAGTTATTTTCCTCAAATCATGAGCATTAATTTCTGATTTTTTATGGCTTAATTCTTGTAATTTATTTGTTAAATATGCAGTGAGGTTTTTAGCGTCTTTTTTGAGAGAACCATTAATATGATCTCTAACTTTAATTGGTTCACCAATATGAAGATTTACATCTGTACCCCAGTTAGGATAGGGTTGACTGTAGTTAATACCAACAGGAATAATTTTTATTTCTAACCCTGGATGAATAGATTCAGATGTCAAAGCTAAACGGGTAACACCGGATTTTAAGGGGTGAATTTTGCCATCTCGATAAATTCCACCTTCGGGATAAATTACTAACATTTCTCCCTGTACCATTAACTCTACCGTATGCCGTAAAGTGGCGATCGCCGGACGTTGAGTATCTACAGGAAAACCACCCATGCGTTTGACAAACCAGCCTTGTAGACCTTTACACTCGCTACTTGTCACCATAAAGCGCATATCTCGACCAGTAACACAGCGACCAGCAGCATAAGGTAAAAGCAAAGAATCCCAACGAGAACGATGGGTCGGTGCAAGTAAAATAGGTCCACTTTTGGGAATATTTTCTTGACCAGTAATATTAATTTTCCCAAAAAATGTAGGTAAAACTATCTTACGTCCCAAGTAATAAACTAAAGGACTTAACCAAGAGGAAACTTTTGATCTACTAGAAACAACCTTAGTATTTACAGAAGTATTTACATAGGTAGTATTTACACAAGTATTGGTGAATTGAGATTGAGATTTGGTAGAAGCAGTGTAAGTTTCCATCATGACAGTGGCTAAGAATTAACGGATAAAATGTAACGCAAACTTGATTATGTCCACCGTAAATTTTCTTGAGTATTTTGTGTTTTCCTCTTCGGACAGTTTTATCTCTGTCTGTTATTTATGCTGATGCCTCCTAGTTGTAAACCAATCTTGTAATTGTTGACGACAGGCTGATTCTAGAATACCTCCGACCACTTGTAAACGGTGATTAGAGGCAGGGCTACTGGGGATGTTAATAACAGTGCGAATAGCACCAGTTTTGGTATCGTCCACTCCATAGACCAATGTGGCTAAACGTGCATGAACTATAGCCCCAGCACACATAGGGCATGGTTCAAGGGTGACATAGAGGCTACATTGGTCTAAACGCCAACTTTGTAAACTTTGTGCTGCTGACCGAATGGCAATTACTTCCGCGTGTGCTGTGGGGTCTTTGTCTCGTTCTTTTCTGTTTTCCCCTTCACCAATTAAGTTACCCGATGGATCAATAACAACTGCACCAACGGGAACTTCACCAGCATCACCAGCTACCTGAGCCAATTTTAGGGCATGGTTCATCCATTTCTGATGTTTTAGATATTCATTCTGCATTGGGTATTGGGTTATTGTTATTATTCTTCCCTTAACTCCCCATCACCCCATCACCCCATCACCTAACCCCAGGCAGGATGAGCTAATAAAGAAGCCATAACTCTGACTCCGCGTAGTTGATTAGAGAGGGGTAAATGACCTCTAGGGGCGCTTAAATCCCATGTAAACTCTCCAGGGTAGCGAGTCCACTTATTACCGTCTTTCCAGCCGATTTTGGGCCATAAGCTTTCCCAGTTCCTACCCAGTCCCATCCAAATTTCTCGCTGTACAGAAAAGCCAAATTTACCTTCTGAGTGAACTAACCAAAGATGATCAATTGTTTGCAAATCTTGAACAGGAAAATTTTCAACCTCAGTAAAATACAACCATTTTCTTTGGACTGCTTGTGATCCTGCCATTGCACACATTTTTTGGATAGTCAACAGATCAGCAGCTTGAAATTCTTGCTGGATTAGAGATTGTTGCAAAGAATTGTAACTGATCCCGCAGTCGGATTTTAGAGGTACAATTCCTTCAGGAAAGTTAGTTTCTAGAAATTCCTTAGCTGTAGGTGCATCAGAGTTGTAGACTACTTGGTAAGCTTTGCCATCAATCCAAGTTGCTGGAGTGTCACGACGTTTCAGTAGGAATTCCTGCAACACCTCTAATCCTTCATTACCCAAGTCAGCTAACTGTGGGATGATTTGTTGTTGGACTTTTTGTGACCCAGCGATTAATTTTTGGCGCAGGGAGTCTATGTCATTAGCAGTGCCTGATACAATCATTGGGTCTGTCATGCCATTACTCTTGTTAGCGTTTCAGTGAATAAAGAAAAGGAATCAGCTATTGGGCATTCTACAAAATGAAGCACAAATAGCGAAATGTAGTTTACTATTTTTGACTGTAGAAAACAGCGGCGATGTAACTGAAATCCAAGCCTGAGCTACCAATAATGTACCAGGTAAACCAGGGGATAGTCTGCGCCTCAAAGGGGAGAGTGGGTGAGGGGGAGATGGGGTGAGGGGGAGAAAAATGAGAAATTAGTCCTTTATTCCCCTGCTTCCTGCTCCCTGTCTCTTCTGACTCCTTGATATTTTATTTGGAATGTGTGAATTATGTACGAAAAGATTACCCCCCCAACGACTGGCGAAAAAATTACCTTCAAGAATGGTGAACCTGTTGTTCCTGAAAATCCCATTATTCCCTTTATTCGTGGTGATGGTACGGGTGTAGATATTTGGCCAGCTACGGAAAAGGTAATTGATGCTGCGGTCAATCAAGCATACAAGGGTAAAAAGAAGATTAGCTGGTTTAAGGTTTATGCTGGGGATGAAGCCTGTGATTTATACGGTACTTATCAGTATTTACCCCAGGATACTCTGACAGCAATTAAGGAATATGGGATTGCTATCAAAGGCCCTTTGACTACTCCTGTGGGTGGTGGGATTCGCTCTTTGAATGTGGCTTTACGGCAAATTTTTGACTTGTATGCCTGTGTCCGTCCTTGTCGTTATTATGCAGGAACTCCTTCTCCACACAAGAATCCCGAAAAATTGGATGTGATTGTTTACCGGGAAAATACGGAAGATATTTATTTGGGGATTGAATGGAAACAGGGTAGTGAAATAGGCGATCGCCTCATTTCTATTCTCAACAATGAACTTATTCCCGCTACCCCAGAACATGGTAAAAAGCAAATTCCCCTCGACGCAGGTATAGGAATTAAGCCCATTAGCAAAAGCGGTTCACAACGTTTAGTTAGACGTGCCATCAAGCACGCTTTACAATTGCCCAAAGCCAAGCAACAAGTGACATTGGTGCATAAGGGTAACATCATGAAATACACAGAAGGTGCTTTCAGAGATTGGGGTTATGAATTAGCAACCAGTGAATTTCGTCATGAAACAGTCACAGAAAGGGAATCTTGGATCTTAGGAAATAAGGAGAAAAACCCCAATATTTCCGTAGAAGAAAACGCCAGAATGATCGATCCTGGTTTTGATGGTTTAACTGCTGAGAAAAAAGCCCAAATTGTCAAAGAAGTGGAAACAGTTCTCAATGACATTTGGACAACTCATGGGAATGGGAAATGGAAGGAAAAGATCATGGTCAATGATCGCATTGCTGATAGTATTTTCCAACAAATTCAAACCCGTCCAGATGAGTATTCTATCCTCGCCACAATGAACCTCAACGGTGACTATTTATCTGATGCTGCTGCGGCGATAGTTGGCGGTTTAGGCATGGGGCCAGGAGCAAATATTGGTGATTCCTGCGCGATTTTTGAAGCTACTCATGGCACAGCACCAAAACACGCAGGACTAGATAAAATTAACCCCGGTTCTGTAATTCTTTCGGCTGTGATGATGTTGGAATTTATGGGATGGCAAGAAGCCGCAGATTTGATTAAGAAGGGCCTAGGTACTGCCATTGCTAATGGTGAAGTTACCTATGACTTAGCGCGGATGATTGAACCACCTGTAAAACCTTTGAAATGTTCTGAATTTGCTGAGGCAATTATCAAACATTTTGGTTAATTTTGGTTAATTACTGTTAAATAGAGGGGCGGGTTTTTCCCGTCCTATTTGTCAGAATCAGGATTTCCAGGATTAAAGGATGAACAGGATTGATAACTGGTATAAAAATCATGTTTAAGTCATAATATTAATATATCCTAATCAGAAGAATAGATATTTTTATGGTGATTACTCCTTTCCAACTCAACCTAAACACAGTTGATTTGTCCGATGAACAATTTTATCAACTATGTCAAAAAAACCAAGATTTACAATTTGAACTGACATCTACCGGAGAATTAATAATTATGCCACCAGTCGGAGGAGAAAGCGGTAACAGAGAAGCAGATTTAATTACTGATGTAAACATCTGGAATCGCCAAACAAAACTAGGTTACACCTTTAGTTCTTCCACTATCTTTAAATTACCAAATGGTGCTAAACGTTCACCTGATGCAGCTTGGATAAAAAAAGAAAGATGGGAAGCACTGACACCAGAACAAAAACGTAAATTTCCTCCTATTGTACCAGATTTTGTGATTGAATTAAGGTCAGCAACAGATAATTTAGAAACTCTGCATTCTAAAATGCAAGAATATATGGATGCAGGAGTAAAATTAGCATGGTTGATAAATCCTCAACAGCAACAAGTGGAAATTTATCGTTTAGGAAAAGATGTGGAATTACGAAGTTTACCTACAGAATTATTAGGGGAAGATATATTACCAGGATTTAGTTTGAGTTTAGATTGTTATTAAAATCTCTAGTTTCTACTACTTACTAACTTCAATCCTTATCCTGTTCATCCTTTCATCCTGGAAATCCTGATTCAGACAACCTCCTTTAAGGATGTGATTTTTCAACCCAACGCCGAAATAACTCTACTATGATTCTCCAGCGACTTTGATTTTCGACAATCACATCATGACGGTTTAAAATTTCTAAAGCTGCATTTAACTGACTTTCATCTATTCCCGTCAACTCAACTAATTCATTTACAGTTAATCCTTCTATATTTTGGGCAAGTTCACGTAAAATTATTTGTTGAGTATTATCATTTTCCCCAGCTTGACCCCAAACACCATTAAAATAATTACTACATCTGGTAAAAAATTCCGGTTTACTCACAACTGTTTCTACATCTTCCACCGTAAAAACATGGTCGCGGTCTTTTCCTTGTTCAAACACAAAATCATTATATAGTCGCACTAAATGAAAACCTACCAACCGGACTAAATAAGGTTGACCGTGGGTTAAATCATAAATTTTATCTAGTGCTGCTGGTGTATAGTCTAATAAAAAATCTTCAATAGCAGGGTTAGCAAGAATTTGACCAGTTGCACCAGGACTGAGAAAACCGACACGAATATTAATCACACTCCCAAAGAAGGGATGAAAGTAATCTGCGGTCATTTCATCTAAAGTGTGCAACCCTGCAAAAGCAAAAGCAACTTGAGGAGATGTTTGTAATAAACCTCTCAACAAATCCATAAAATTATTAGGAATTTTTTTTTCTTTTATTAAATCTTCAATTTTCTCAAATTCATCTATAGCAATAATTAAACCACCGGATAAATTTTTAATTACTTTTTCAAAATAGCGGTTAAAAGTCCGTTCAGGAAGTTTTAATAAATCATCATCATTGGGAGTGGGAATATTCACAACTTGGGAAATTTCATCACTAATAGCCATTAATACTTCTCCCACACCTTGGGTTACATCTCCTAACTTTAATAAATTCACATCAGCAACTTTTACTTGATTATCTAAAGAATTGGCAGCATTGCGTAAAATCGAAGTTTTACCCATGCGTCTATGACCATAAATAACTACTGACTGGATTTGAATACCTCTTAGCCAAAGTTCTTCTAATTGTCTAATAATATCTTCTCTACCAATAAATAAATTACCTATTACTGGGTCACCTATCACATAAGGATTATTTACGGATTTATTAATAACAACTTCCCCAACTTCCCCAGCAATTCGTAATAGTTGTTGTCGCCAGTTTTCGGCAATATCTATAATTAATCCTTTTTCTGCTGTGGGTAAAGTATCGGCTGTATTTAAAATAGTTGTCAGTTCGCCTAATACGCGATTTAAAGCCGAAGAACGAGATACATGGGAGACACTGCAATTGATAATTTTTACGTCTTCAATTACTCGCAGAAATCTATTTAATGTTTGCCAAGTGTGAGGACGTAATAAACCTGATGTGGGAAATATAGGTAATTGTAGATTAGCAATAGATTTTAATTCTTTAGCGTCGTTAAATGCTACCAGAGTTTCGGCAAGAATATACATTTCTTCACCATAGAGAAGAGAATGCTTGGTAATAAAATCATGGATAACAGTTTCATCCCAAGGAAAAATATCTATTTGTTGAAAAATATTTTCTAATGGTGATGTATTACCATTACTTTGACTATCCTTAAATAATGTTTTTAAAGGTTCATTCGCAGCAACAACTAATTTTAAACAAGCATTGCTACCTTCAGCTAAACCCCGTAAATGATCTCTCACATCTCTTGTAAATCCTGTTCCATTTAGTTTACCGACATTATCTAAAATTAATAATACTCTTTTGTTTTCCAAGTTTCTAGTGAATCTGTAACCCTTGCTTTCTGGTATATCAAGTTTTTCACAAATAGCAAAATAAAAATCTTCTTGGTCATAAATATTATTCATGTCTAGAAAAACATTTTGACGTGGTATTTTTAAAAACTTTTCTGATTGTTGACACACTGCATATAAAAAAGATGATTTACCAATTGCTGGTTCACCTATAATAGCAACACTACTGGAATTATTGAGCAGTTCAAATATTTGTGTTAGTTCTTGTTCTCTACCGAATAATTTTTCTGGGTTTTCTATTCTTCCAGTTGTGGGGATAAATGGATTTTGATTATTTGATGGAATTGGATTTGGTGTAGGAGTTTTTATAGGAAGAGAATTAGATGAATATTCTTGATAAAAGTGTTTAATGGGATTTTGAAAATTTTTTTTACTAACTAAAATTCCTAATTCTTCTTTTAATTTCTTAAATAATTTGCTTCCTAATTCTCTTGTATATTGATTACTTAGATTAAGTTTAGCGACAATTTGTTGATATTCCAGACCTTCCCAAATACCTAAAAAAAGACATTCTTCCACATTATCTAAGACAGGTTTTTCGTTTTCTCGCAATACATCATTGATAAATTTTAAAGCGTCTTGAGATTCCATTGAGCATATTTTGAGTTAGTAGGTTAGATTTAGCACTTTGCTAATAATTTGACATTCTACCCTACAAACCTACATCAGCCTACATTTACCTACATAAATTTTCATAAATAATTACCTACGACTACCTACCTACTCAGCATATACGCTAAGTCATGATAGAGACACAGAAAAAGACACACATCTGAGGAGTGCAAACAATGTCTCAACAAACAACAGATAATACTGGCAAAATTTTAGACAGTGCGGAGAAGATAGTTGACAATATTACAGAATCAGAAATTGTTGAATTGAGTGAAGTTGCAGCAAAAACAACAGAGAATATTTTCACAATTTTAGTTTCATCTGGTGGTAAACCCGTAGCAATAATTTTAGCTATTGCAATTTTAGTTGCAACTTTTGCCATACCTCTTTCAGTTATAAAAATAGAACCTTCTCCTATCAATTTACCTGCAACAACTTCCCAAGTCAAACAACTGGAATAAAAGCTGTCAATAGTCGTCTTTAGACGACTTTTACTATGAGACTCTGAATTAATTCGGAGGTGGGTGTTACTGTAAAGGGGTAAAACTCACCATTCCTAAATACAGTTTTGCAGTTATGATCTAAAACAGTAAAAAGTGTGCAAATCTACCAACTGCAAAAAGACTTATGAGTTTAAATCGTCGTCATTTCTTAGTTTTACTGGGTGCTAGTGCGGGTGCTTTTATTTTAGATAGTTGTGCTGCTGCGGAAACATCCACCCCCAGAACATCAACTATTGAACTACCACCTTTACCCTACGCTTATGATGCACTAGAACCCCACATTGATGCTAAAACCATGCAGTTCCATCATGATAAACATCATGCGGCCTATGTGAATAATTTAAATAAAGCATTGGATAAATATCCAGAACTAAAAAACAAAACTGTTGAAGAACTGCTGCAAAATCTTGATAATGTCCCCGCAGATATTAGAACTACAATAAGAAATAATGGTGGTGGCCATGTTAACCACTCGATGTTTTGGAAAATTATGAAACCTAATGGTGGAGGTGAACCGACTGGAGAAATTGCAACTGCAATTAAAGATAATTTTGGCAGTTTTGCAGATTTTCAAAAACAGTTTAACCAAGCTGGTGGAGGTCGTTTTGGTAGCGGTTGGGTTTGGTTAGTTCGCAATCAAAATGGCAAATTAGAAATTACAACTACAGCAAATCAAGATAGTCCTTTAATGGAAGGTAAATATCCTATTTTTGGTAATGATGTTTGGGAACACGCTTATTATTTGAAATACCAAAATCGTAGACCTGATTATTTAGCAGCTTGGTGGAATGTGGTTAACTGGGATGAAATTAATCAACGGTTTGCAGATGCAAGTAAAATAGGTTAATTCGTAATTCATAATTGGTAATTGATTTATAAACATGACTAATTACCAATTACCTAATTTACAAAGGTTTTTGCTTAGGTATCCCTACCGGACGCGGAAAACTCACAGGTGTGTGTTTAACCTTCCGTAAAAATAAACAATGACGAATACTATGACTTAAAGGAGTTGTAAATTCTTCGATTAACTCCACCTTTCCCCCTAAAATATTCACTGAATTTTCTAAACTTTGCTTTTCTTCTTCTGTAAAACTTCCCCGATAAATAACTGCTAAACCACCTTTTTTCACCAAAGGTAAACAATATTCCGCACAAGCAGAAACACTACCAACAGCACGAATAACAGCTAAATCATAACTTTCTCGGTGTTTGATTTCCTGTCCAATTTCTTCCACTCTCCCCACAACAGTTTGAGCATTTTTAATACCAAGACCATCTATAACAGAGTCAATAAAATTTATTTTCTTGCGAGTAGAATCTAATAAAGTAACTTGAGAATTGGGAAAAATTAGAGAAATTGGTAATCCTGGAAAACCAGCACCAGTACCAATATCAATTACAGATAGACCTTGATTTAAACCATCCATAAATTGCTGTTTCTGTGCAACCCCCACCAAAGAATCCCAAAGATGTTTTTCCCAAAATTCCGACGGTTCAGTAATCCTAGTTAAATTCAAATAACGATTAGCATCAATAACCAATTCATAGAGTTTCTGAAATTGATTTTGTTCCTCATTTGTAGGTTGCCAATTTAGCGTTTGTTGCCAAACTTCTATCATTTCGGGTAAAGTAGATGCAGCTTCTAAACTCATATCAATTTTTTGCGTTCTTCTTTGCGACTCTGCGACTCTGCGTGAAAAATTCTGATCTTTTAATTCACAACAGTTTCAGATAACTTCTTTTCTAGACTTTTCGGATCAACAGATTCTAAAACACCATGATTTAATGTCCAACAACTATCTGCTATTGGCAACATATCTCCAGCATCGTGTGTTACAACTAATAAAGTCCAATCTTTTTTTAACTTCCCTAATAAATTGACTAATTGACGACGCATTGACCAGTCCAAACCAGCCGTAGGTTCATCTAATAATAGTACATTTGGTTGTCTAATTAGTTGAACAGCTAAAGCTAAACGTCGCTGCTGTCCACCGCTTAAAGCATGAGGTGATGCGGAAAGTGATAAATGATCTAATCCTACTTCCTGTAATGCCTTATGAACTCGTTCTGTACCTAATTCGGGATGGCCTAAACGTAATTCTTCTAAGATTGTACCACCGCAAAAGTGCCTTTCTGGAAATTGAAAAACGATACCTGCTAATTGTTGTAATTGTTCAGATATTAGCGGTTGTTCTCTCCAAAAAGCTGCACCAGATGTAGGTTCAGCCAATCCTGATAAAATTTCTAATAATGTGCTTTTACCAGAACCACTCGGACCTATAATCAAACCTAACTGCTGGGTTGGTAATTCCAAATTAATAGATTTAAGAATTGCTGTGGGACAAGCGGTGGGATGATAAGTTAAATTTCTGAGATATAGCATTTGTTAGGTAAGAATTTGGGAGTCAGAATTTTTGATAAGTTTAGATATTATCAAACAGGTATTTTTTTGAATTTTAAGTAAAACATAAAACAATTTCAACCATAATTATTCTCGGTATTTATTATGTCTAAACAGTTTTTAATGTCCCCATTCAGGATGTTTTCACAATTTTCTGTAGTTTTTAAGGTGACTTTTGTTACTACTATAGCTTTAAACCTGTGGATTAATCCATCATTAGCGGGTGATCCTTTTCGTCGCAGTCAACCCCATAAAATTGGAGATCGCACTGAAGCAGCATTTAACGCTATTTTTCAACAGGGAAATTATCCAGCAGCAGCAGAGTATCTGGAAAAATCAATTGCTGATGAACCAGATGAACCTTTAGCTTATGCGTTGAAAGCTTCCTTAGCTTATGGGAAGCAAGATATAAATAGCTTAGATAAGTATAGTAAAAAAACTTTAATAGCTGCACAAAAATTAATTGCACGGGATTCATTACGTGGGAATTTATACACTGGAGTTGGTCATTTTTTAGAAGGTGCGGTAATTTTGTTACGAGGAGGAAGTATTAATAGTGCATCTCAAGCATTTGCTAAATTAGCAAAAGTCTATGAATATTTAGACAAAGCAGAAGCTATTAATGCTAATGATCCAGAGTTCAACTTAATTAAAGGCTATATGAATTTAATGTTAGCCGTCAATTTACCTGTAATTAGTCCCGAACAAGCAATTGATAAACTAGAAAAAAATGCAGCACCGAAATATTTAGTAGAACGAGGTATTGCTTTAGCTTATAGAGATTTAAAAAAATATTCCCAAGCTTTAGATTATGTAAATCGGGCTTTAAAAACAACTGCTGACAACCCAGAAATTTATTATCTCAAAGCCCAGATATTACATGAAAAGGGTAAAAAAGAAAAAAGTCAGAATTTAATTAAGGAAGCGATCGCACATTTTGAGAAAGCATTAACCAAAAAATCCCAACTTCCGGCTAGTTTAGTCAAACAAATTGAATATGAACACAACTTAGCTAAAAACAGACTTAAATAATATATGATTAGTCATTAGTTATTAGTCATTAATCAGTAGACTAATAATTTCATCCAATTACCCATTACCAATTATGTACATTCAATTTCGAGAATTTAACCCCTTTGATGTTTGGATCTGGATCAAATTTAGTAACGTTCCTTCCCAACAAGAAAAACAATATGTAGAAGAAGTATTTAACTCCTGGTTTTATTTAGGTAAATTAGGAGGATTTAATTCTGAAAATTTGCAAGTTCAAGAGACAGGTTCAGACCTTAGCTACATGAATTATGATGACAAAGGTTATGATAAAAGTATGTTAGCTTTAATGCACAACATGGGAGAATTTGAATATGAAGGAGAATGGGGAAGATGCTGGTTTGACTTAGGAACAAGTGATGCGATCTCCCTAGATATTCTCCTCAATGCACTCACTCAATTAAGTGAAGAATACGTCACCATTGAAGCTTTATATTTAGGTGGTGAAAATGAAGATTGGCTAATTGAAGATGATGAAACTCGCGCATACTCAATTTACGATAACTAATTAGTCAACTAATCAATTAATAATAAATATGAACAACCCAGGTACAATTCGCGTCATAGTTTTAGCCTTAATTAAGGATGGTGACAGAATATTTGTTTCTGAAGGATATGATCCCACAAAACAATCAACATTTTATCGTGCTTTAGGTGGTGGTGTAGAATTTGGTGAAACCAGTCGCATAGCATTAGCAAGAGAATTTCAAGAAGAAATTCAAGCAGATTTAACCAACATTCGCTATTTAAGTTGTATCGAAAACCTGTTTATTTTCAATGGTAAACAAGGACATGAAATCATCCAACTTTATCAATGCGACTTTGCAGATTCTAAATTTTACCAAATTGAAAGTTTAACCTTTTCCGAAACCCCAGAAAGAAAACATCGCGCTTTATGGGTAGAAATTGCCAAGTTTAAATCAGGAGAACTAAGATTAGTACCAGAAGTATTTTTTGATTATTTGTAAAACCAAATTCCCGATTTATAAAACAAGTCGGGGATATATTTCATTAAATTAGGATAGTTGCTATAATTAGGAAATAGTCTTAAACAAGAGAGTGAATTATGTCTATACAATTAGTAACCAGACGTTTCACCGTTGCACAATATCATCAAATGAATCAAGCAGGTATTTTAACAGAAGATGATAGAGTTGAATTAATCAACGGAGAAATTATTGAAATGTCACCAATTGGTAGAAAACACGCAGCTTGTGTAGATAGACTCAATTATTTACTAGCTATTTTGCTAGGAACAAAAGTAATTATCAGAGTTCAAAATCCCATTCTATTAAATAACCTATCAGAACCCCAACCGGATATAGCATTACTTAAACCCCGTGCAGACTTTTATGAATCTGGACATCCTCAACCACAGGATACATTTTTATTAATAGAAGTTGCAGATAGTAGTCTGGAATATGATCGAGATATCAAAATTCCACTTTATGCAAATAGTGGTATTTTAGAAGTTTGGTTAGTTGATATTTTAGAACAAACAATCACTGTTTATCGTCAACCAACAGCAAATGGATATAGCGAAATCAAGACTTTTCACCGTGGTGAAATTTTAGATATTTTAGCATTTTCAGAAATTAAGACTACCGTTGATAGCATTTTAGGATAGAGATTTTTCAACTCAGATTTTATGATTTCAAATTTCAAATATTCTGAATCCTGACTCCTTTTTTAATCATATCTATCCTTTTTTAACTTAATTACTTGCATCACATTATCATGATGTTGTCCACCAATAATATCTTTGAGATGAATTTTGCCATCAATATATTGTAAATGAATCCGCCACCCTGATATTTTATTAATATCTGCACGATAGATAGCTTGTTTAATACCAGCTACCTTATGTAATCTTGTTTTTGGAAAAGTTCTAGTTCTGTGACATTCATTATCTTCTAACTCAGCTAAAGCTTCCAGAAAATCAATTTTCAAATATTCTGGTAAAATTTTCATCGCTTCATGAATTACACCATATTCATCCAAAAGAGGTTTAATTTGTGCCATTAACAACACTGAATTTTTAAATCTTGGTTTTCTTCTACCGTGAAATCTTGATAAATCATTTCTGCAACCGCATTATAAGCTTGGTGAGCATTTTCTTTATCTACCATTCTAAATAAGGTAATTAAAATACACCCAAAAATTGGATCATCATCAATAGTTAAAATTATTCTTTTGTCATCATTTATTGTCAAACAATATATAGTGGAATCATAATCATGGTTGAGTTTAATATTTCTTAGTTGTTCGCTATGTTCATAAAAAGAATTATTCTCAGAAGAGATTAATTCAAAATTCCGATTCATTTCTTTAATAATTTTAAACTTCTCTGTATCTGTGAATTTTTCTAAATCTTTTTCAAAATCTTTTGTAGATTCAATGAGTATATCCATTTATTTAACTCCTAAGTCAAAATGACAGGGTTACTTTCAATTTATCTTACTTGCAGAAAGTCAGAAATTAACTTTTCATAACTTGTATCTACATCTGCACATTTTCCATACCTTGAATTTGTGGAAATAATTAACTCATGCAGATTGATCAACTCAAAACTAAAATCATCAAACCTATCTTCATCATCATATCAGGACTAGCTATTACGCAAAGGATTGGCTGTACCAGATTAAATTCTAATCATAATCAAGTTAATGCTCAAACTACAAATAAACCTGCATCATGTATCAAAAAGAAAAACAACAAGACAAACGACCAAAAGAGTTTAAACTATCCTTTGGGGGGAAACTGGCAGCAGATAACCGATGGGTAATACTAGCTCAAATAATACCTAATACCTTGGAAAGAATTTGAAGGAGAATATGCAGCAAATCCTATCCTGATTCTGACAAAAAAATAGGGACAGCTTGCACCATCCCCATCAATTTAACATCTAATTATGAGTTTTATAGTTGAGGAACAAACTGTTGCTTTTCAGGAACTTCAGTGTATTCAGCCACAATTTGCCGGAACTCATCACCGTCAATAGTTTCCTTCTCAATCAACAAATCAACCAAGCGATCTGTAACACTGCGGTTTTCACGGATAATTCTCTTCGCATTATCGTAGCATTCCTCGGCGATCGCTCTGACTTGACCATCAATCCGAGCAGCAATAGAATCAGAATACTCAGAACGAGTAGTCCAGTCACGACCCAAGAACACTTCACCTTGTTGACTTTCCAAAGACAAAGGCCCTAAATCAGACATCCCAAACCGTGTTACCATTTGTCGTGCCATACCTGATAACTGTTGTAGATCTCCACCAGCACCAGTTGTCACTTCCGCAGCACCGAAAATTACCTCTTCAGCAGCACGACCACCCAAAGCACCAGTAATTCTAGCTTTGAGTTGAGAACGGGAAATTAAACCCTGTTCTTCGTTAGGCATAAACCAAGTTAAACCCTGTGCTTGTCCTCTAGGAATAAGCGTAACTTTTTGAACAGGATCATGGTCTTTCAATAAAGTACCAACCAAAGCATGGCCAACTTCATGGTAAGCAATTAACCGCTTACTCTTGCTGTCTACCAAAGGAGTACCTTCCATCCCTGCAACTACTCTGTCTACAGCATCATCAATTTCTAACAGGGTAATTGCGTCCTTGCGTCTTCTAGCGGTAAGGATAGCTGCTTCATTCAGGAGGTTAGCTAAATCTGCACCTGTAAAACCAGGAGTACGACGAGCGATCGCTTCTAAAGAGACACCGTCATCTAATTTTTTATTCCGAGCGTGGACTTCGAGAATTTCCAAACGTCCTTTAATATCAGGAGCATCCACAGAAACCTGTCTATCGAAACGACCAGGACGCAACAGCGCCGAGTCAAGCACATCTGGACGGTTAGTAGCAGCAATAATAATGATGCCAGTATTACCTTCAAAACCATCCATTTCTGTTAACAGTTGGTTTAAGGTTTGCTCCCGTTCATCATTACCACCACCGATACCAGCACCCCGTTGACGACCTACCGCATCAATTTCATCAATAAAGATGATACAAGGAGCATTATCCTTAGCTTTTTTGAACAAATCACGGACACGGGAAGCACCCACACCCACAAACATTTCTACAAACTCAGAACCGGAAATACTAAAGAAAGGTACACCAGCTTCACCAGCGATCGCCTTAGCTAATAAGGTCTTACCAGTTCCAGGTGGTCCAATTAATAGTACACCTTTAGGAATTTTTGCACCAACAGCCGTAAATTTCTCAGGCTGTTTTAAGAAAGTCACAACTTCTTCTAATTCTTCCTTAGCTTCTTCAATTCCCGCCACATCATCAAACTTTACTCCAGTTTTCGCTTCCATTTGGAAACGAGCGCGAGACTTACCAAAGTTCATGGCTTGGCCAGGTCCACCAGGCATATTATTAGAGCGCCGGAACAAAAAGAATAAACCAGTAATCAATAAAACTGGGAATAAAAGATTACCCAACAAACCCCAAATCGCGCCATCATTGCGGATGGGGTGAGCGTCAAAACTGACATTATGTGCTTTGAGTTTGTTGATCAACTCAGGAGCATTAATAGGTAAATCTACGCGCCAACGTTGCACCCGATTTTCAATATCTTGGTCGTTAGCTTCGATAATTGCAGTTCTACCACCATCATACAAATCTACGTTGATCACACGATCAGCGTCTAAATATTCTAGAAAGCGCCCATAGGTCATACGGGTATTGGCTGTATTTTGACTCATGTCCCCAGCACCACCCGCAAACGTGCCTTGCCAAAAGAAAAAGCCGATTACCAAGGCCAGCACTGACCAGAGTGCTACAATTCTCCATGAAAATTTCATCTTTTAATTTGCCTCTATATGTTAATAGAACTGCTATGTAACGGATGTTTATAAATCCATTTTGTTTAATTGGACATCTGATAACTGTTCATAGATTGCCGATATGCGAACAAGGCCGTAGGGCAAACTCAGCCAGAATATCAAAAATCTTAACTAAAGTTAACTTAATTCTCATTTTAATACAAATACAGGGTTTTCATCACATGGTCACTACATTTGACCATGCTTTTGGTGCAACTCAAAACCCCGAAACCCTTTTTCTACTTGGATTCTGTAATTTTTAAAGTATAGGGAAGATATTTACCTTTTTCGTAAGAACCTACCCAAATTTTGTAACTACCCTTTAACCATTCCCCCACAATACCGGGATTTTTCCCATGCAAATCATCGTTACACCAAGTCCCACCAGGGCCTTTAATCATGATAGTCGTATCCGCTGGGCTTTCTACTTGTACTTTCAGGTAGTCAAATTTACTCAGAAGTTTTAAAGTATGATCCGCCTCTTTATCTACAAACCCAGAACAAGTCCCAGTTTGGGTTTTATTCCCCCCATTGACTTTACTTGCAGGAACTGAACCACCACTCATCCCCCTAACTGTCAATGGATCGGGTGAAAATTGCCGATCAATGGTAATATCTCCAAAAATCTGTGGTGTTTCTTGAGCATTAACTAAACCATGAATTGCTGTAGTCATCACCATTGTGACTATCATGAACGATAATTCTGTTGTTATATTTAGTGATTTTTTTTTCATTGTAATTATATTTTTATATAAGTAATTTAAAAGACATAAATCTGATGTCTCAAGTTCCCAAACCTATGTTTAATCAGACAGGAGACAAGTCAAAAGCTGGCAATTAGTAGTTGGTCATTAACTCCAAAAACAAAGCTTTATGCTTGACATAGTATTATTAATGATACTACAATTAGTGGTAATTCTATCTTATGGGACAAATCCAAAAAATCCTTGCTCAAATCAGGAACAATCCTAAAGATGTAAACTTTACTGATTTAGTAAAAGTTTGTAATCACTATTTTGGAGAACCTAGACAACAAGGAACAAGTCATTGCGTTTATAAAACACCTTGGGTTGGAGATCCACGAGTTAACATTCAAGAAAAGAATGGAAAAGCAAAGTTTTACCAAGTCAAACAAGTTTTAGCTGCCATTGAGAAAATTGAGGAAACGGAAGATGGTTAACCACGACCACTATACTTATAGAATTACTTGGTCAAGTGAAGATCAAGAATTTATAGGATTATGTGCAGAATTTCCTAGTCTATCTTACCTCAGTGAAAACCGTAATACTGCACTAGAAGGGATTACAAATTTGGTAAAAGATATATTAGTAGATATGGAACAAAATGGAGAGGAAATACCAATACCTATTTCCGAAAAAAGTTACAGTGGCAAATTTCAAGTTCGGATCACTCCAGAACTTCATCGCAGGTTAGCCATAGAAGCAGCAGAGGAAAAAGTTAGCTTAAACCGCTACGTGAGTTATAAGCTTGCATATTAAATTGGTTATGGTGGACAGTAACAGAAGACAAGTGTCACCTGTCACCTGTCACCTGTCACCTAATTTACCTAAACAGCTTGATTTAAGCGTTGTTTATCTAATCCGATCTGATTTAACAATAACCACGATTGGATTAAATCTGGTCCATGTACATCCCCAGTCAAAGCGGCTCTGAGCGATCGCATAACTAAACCTTTCTTCACCTTCTGCGCTTTTACCACCTGTTTAATAATTTCCTGAGCGCTCTCTGGGGAAAGTTGTGGTTCATTTTCCAAAGCTGTGATAATTGCTTCTAGTACAGCTTTTACCCCTTCCTGTTGCAGTTGTTGACTACCTTCTTCCGTGAGTTCTACGGCTTCAGTAAAAAACATTTTAGTCATGGGTACAGCATCCACTAACCGAGTCAAACTCGCAGCAATTAAACTTACCAACTGCTCTAACCAAGGACGCTCCCTACCATCGGTCAAGCTATATCCCGCTTCTTCCCAAAAGGGAATAAGTAAATCTGTGAGCTGATCCACTGGCATATTATGGATATATTGACTATTGATCCAATCCAGTTTATCCCAGTCAAATTTAGCACCAGCTTTATTCACCCGTTCAAAGGTAAATTCTTTTGCTGCTTCATCTAAGGTAAATATTTCCTGAGTAGAATCCGGGGCAGACCATCCCAACAAGGTCATATAATTTACTAAACCTGCCGCAGTAAAACCCATTTTCTGGAAATCAGAAATAGAAGTTACACCATCCCGTTTGGAAAGTTTGCGTCCTTCTTGATTCAAAATTAGGGGTGTATGGGCAAATTCGGGGATTTTTGCACCCATAGCTTCATACAACAAAATTTGTTTAGCTGTATTAGCAATATGATCTTCACCACGAATGACATGAGAAATTTGCATATCAATGTCATCCACCACCACCACAAAATTATATAGTGGTTGACCAACTCCGTCAGATGAAGCGCGAGCAATGACCATATCACCACCCAGGTCACTACCACGCCAGGACATTGTACCCCGGACTAAGTCATGCCAAACAATTTCCCGGCCATCGTCAATTTTGAAGCGAATGACAGAAGTACGTCCCTCAGCTTCAAAAGCGGCTATTTGTTCTGGGGTAAGATGACGGTGACGGTTATCATATCTGGGTGCTTCGTTGCGCGCTTTTTGTGATTCTCGGAGCGCGTCTAATTCTGCGGATGTGGTGTAGCAGCGGTAAGCTAATCCTTGATCTAACAGTTTTTCTACCGCTTCCCTGTAAAGATCCAAACGCTGAGACTGAAAAAATGGACCCTCATCCCAGTTTAAGCCTAACCAGCGTAACCCATTGAGAATATTATCGGTGTATTCAGGGCGCGATCGCTCTAAATCGGTATCTTCAATTCTCAGAATAAATTTCCCATCGTGGTGACGAGCGAACAAATAATTGAACACAGCAGTTCTAGCTGTTCCAATGTGTAAATTTCCCGTAGGACTAGGAGCAATACGAACTCTAACAGACACAGTTAATTCTCTCTCTCAAAAAGCAAGATTACTATAACAATTGCTGAGGGGCTATAAACAACCAGTCAAGGTATTTCTCCCAGATTGGTAAAATTGGTGTTTGCTATTCACCTTCTCAGTAATCAGCTTATTTTATCTATATTTAGAACGGGACTGACGGGGCTCGAACCCGCAACTTCCGCCGTGACAGGGCGGTGCTCTAACCAATTGAACTACAGTCCCTTGCGTTTTCTCAACTATACTATTATTACTTGTTATTTTGGATTTGTCAACTATTGGAAAGAAAAAAATTAATTTTCCTCCCCTGTCTGCCCTGATTCCTATGCAGACTGGTTCTGGGATTCCAGATGTGCCAATATTTGCATTTGTATCTGTTTGTACTTCTCCTTTAACAGCTTTTTACTGGCTTGAGATTGGGATGAGGATGGTAACTGCTGACTCTGTGTCACCCAGGTTTTCAGCTTTTGCTTTTGTGCAGAAGAAATACTGTTAGTAAGAATTTTAACACAATTGTGGGGAGGTTCTAGGGTGAAAAAAAAGAACGGGTAAGACTGATCAGTAGTTAAAGCCGATACTAGATGAAGATTTTGAGGATTTTGCATATCTAGGTAGCAGGGCAACCACCTCGGACCAAGCTGGGGATGATAAAGCAATGTAATCCATAACAGCATTGGATGAGGAGTAGTAATAAATGTAAACTGATTGAATATTTTGTTATCGGCTCTATTTTTGATTTCTTGTGCGGGCAACATTAGCCACAGGGAAATTGTGGAAGCTTTGCCAGTGTCTATTAACTGGGGAAAAACAATTTCCTGAATGGGTTTACCTTCAGGCCAAACGAGTTTTCCATAACTATTGCTGATTTTTTCGGAATTTTCAGATACCAGGGGATGATGAGTTGTATGTTGTGGCTCTACAGTGTTATGAGTGTTATGGGGAATGGCTGAATCAGAAATATCTATTTTTGACAATGTTTGGATAACATGACCCATATCCTGGGGACGATTTTCTGGCTTTTTCTCCAAACAAGCCATAATTAGCTCGTTTAGGGGCTGGGGTACTGTAATGTAAGGATTTACTTCGGTGATCGCCTTGGGTTGTTCAAACTGATGTATTTTATACCAAGATCCAAAATAATTATTGTCTGCTTGCCAAGGTTTTTGTCCTGCCAACATTTCAAACATCATCACACCCAAGCTGTAAATATCGGAACGACTATCTACTTCTGACCCTTCTAATTGTTCAGGTGAACAGTATGGTAAAGTTCCATGAAAACCTTTAGTCTTAATTGGTGCTGCGGAGTTTAAAAATTTGGCAATACCAAAATCCAGAATTTTTACTAATTGTCCCAACATAGGATCGGGAATAACAATAATATTGGCTGGTTTAATATCTCTGTGGACTAACTGATAAACCTTACCTTCCATATTTACACCTTGATGGGCGCACTGTAAGCCCAAACAAATCTGACGTGCAAGATTCATAAAAATAGGCAACGGAGTAGGAATTAAGTCTTTTAAAACCCTACCAGATAGATATTCCATTACATAATATGCTTTTCCACTTTGGCTAACACCATAGTCATAAGCTCTGACAATATGAATACTTTTTTGGCTCAATGCAGCACTGAGTAAAGCTTCTCGATTAAATTTAGCTTCTATTTTGGAATTGACTGTTTGGGATAAAAATTTTATGGCAACTGGTGTACCTCCTAGCAAAACATCAGATGCTAAAAAAACTTCACCCATACCACCTTTACCTATTAATTTCTGAAGCTGATAACGGTTGGCCAGCAACTCCTGATTTTCTGGAGACGCATGAGGGCTGTTGTTCACTATAATAACCTCTAGCTAATAACCTCTATGAGAAAATTGAATTAATTGATATTAATTAAGGTTAGTTACTCTATTATGATGGGGGTTTCCAGAAAGTTACTAATTTTATTAACCAATTTCTAAAAGAAAATGAAGGGTTAACTGTATGTAGATTCATCTGTTCATTTACTTCTGCTTTGAATTTTTCATATTCTAGTTTCAGCATAATTTTAGCTTGAGTAGGAGAGGTAAGTCGCTCTATTCTTTGACTGGAATTGATAATATCGGAAATATATTGACGTTGTTTAGCTGAAAGCATAAAAGTCGTGACATAGTTACATTTATGGGGATATTCATGGGCAAATAGTAATAGATGATAGTAGCCAATTCCTGCTAGGTTACGTAAGATTTTTTCTTCTCGATTATCTTTGAGATCCAAATAATAAGCCAGCCATCTAATCAAATTTGTATTCTCTTCATATAACATTGTTAACCATAACATTATTGGGTAATCTTCTGATTTGCCAATAAATTTATTACTATGTTTTTTATCTTTGAATTTTTCAATCTCTGCTTCGGGTAGCATTGCCCAAAAAGTTGGTATATTGCCTTTAGGTGTATGTAAAAGATGGGGGAAACAAATTAGTGCAATAGGCTTGTTTTTAGGCCAGTATTTTTGCCAACATAATTGTTCAGAAATAGATGTTAAAGGTACTAATTTTAAACTTGTATCAGGCTCAGATTTTTTACTATTAGAGGTATGATTATTTTCAATATGTTTTTCGATTTTAACTAAATCGTCTAAAATTTCTTTGACATTTTTGGGTCTATCATGGATGTCCTTGGCTAAACAACGCATGACTAATTGTTGTAATTCCTGGGGAACTTGTATATGGGGATTAACTTCTTCAAAGGTTGGTGGAGCTTCAATACAATGTAGTTTACACCACGTGCTAAAAGAATGGCTATTTGTGTAGAATGGATGTCTACCTGTCAGCATTTCAAACATCAATAAACCCAAACTATAAATATCAGACCTAACATCCAATATTTTCTGGCCTTGCATATGCTCTGGCGATGAATAAGGTAAACTACCTATAAAAGATTCTGTCATTGTCATCCCACTAGTTTCGGTCAGGAATTTAGCAATGCCAAAATCAAGAATTTTGACTGTTTCTGTCGGTTTACTATCGTTGGCAAGAAATATATTCTCTGGTTTTATATCTCTATGTAAAATTGGATATATTTTTCCTTTTAAGACTACTCCTTGATGAGCGCAATCTAAACCTAAACAAATTTGCTGGCAGACTTTTAAAAATCTAGATATACTTAAACTCTCTCTTTTTAAAACTTGTTTAATGTTTCTCCCTCGCAAATATTCCATTACATAAAATGGGGTTTTATCATTAGTGATGCCATAGGTTAAAACACGAGTAATGTGTGGGCTTTTTTTACCTAATTGAGCGCCGATGAAAATTTCTCTCCCGAAACGTTCAGCTAGCTGTTTATTTCTGATATTTAAAGAGAGCATTTTTACAGCTACTAACATACAGTCTCTAGCTACATCTTCTGCGAGGTAAACTCTACCCATGCCTCCTGAACCTAGAATATCTCTGACTAAATAGCGATGATTTAATAACTGTCCAATGTAAATGTCTAATTCTGATTTATACTCATTCATATCCTGGTGGTTATAGTGGGTTAAAAATTAAATAAATATGGATACTTATTACAGTATATTTTAGCAAAATTATAATAAATATTATTGATTTTGATGTATATAATTTTTGATTTTCGGAACTTATAGCTGATGTTATCCTGTCAAATGATTTTTGAATTACATCACTTGTCCACGTAAAAGCTACATAATCTTGTGTAACATATTTTCTGATTTTTCGTGTAGCTGTAATAATACTTAAATTATTTTATTTGATAATATTTATTTACGTATATATACTTAAAGACTGCTACTGAGGGGCAGAAAGTCGTAATAGACGTAATAATCTCATCAGAGGTGTCAGGGGTGATTCCACTTTGATGGCAAAGGCTAAGATTTGTGTGCTTTGCAACCTGTTAAAATTATTATCACTAACTAAAATTAATGAGGTTTTGCCATTAGGTAGTTTAGAACCCAGGGTAAAACCTTCAATGTTGTCTAAGGCCACATCTAACGTTTGCAAATCTAATAATCTGTTTTTGGTGACTGGTTGGATGTTTTGAATATCGGCAGTTGCTAAACTATTAATGTTTTGAATTTCATCGGCATTTTCTAAGGAAACCTGAAATAAAGAAATCGCAAATCCTAAACCTGTAAAACTTCTTTCTAAACTCAGGAGGTTGCCATAGTTATCTAGTGCAATTAATTCAGGTAATCCACTATCAAATCTACCTGTAAAATTGAAAAGAGGTGTAACTGGTTCTGTTTGATAAAGAAACTCTTTTTCTGGCTGATTTTTAGCTAAATTATACTGTAATATCCGGCATGGACTCCCTGAACCTGGTTTTGCTTTTGCACCATCTTGAATCAGTGCATTTTCAGTTGCGGTAAACAATAATTGATTGTTGGGGGAGATGGTAAGACTTTCAAAACCTAAATTATTACGAATACCTTGCGGTTTTTGGGAATCTGGTAAAAATTTGTTGGGTATGGGTAAGGTGTTAATAGCTTTTCCAGAAGCCAGGGCAAATTCTGTAATGAAAGGGTTAATTGATTTCTGTATATCTCCTTCGGAGGAAATAAATAATGTTGAGTTTTTTGTTAAAGCTATGCCTTCTGTGTCACTTTTACCAGGCATGAATTTTTGATTATTTTCGTTTAATAGGGTAGTTACTGCTAAGGGTGTGATGCTATTTTTAGTTAATTTACCTTGGCTGATGTCAATTTTTAGGGTATAAAATCTTGCAGGTGCTTTGTATCCTCTGTCGTCGGAGATAGCATAATAAACATCGTTTTTGGCATCATAGGTAATTCCTGATAATCCTCCCAATTCGGTATTTTTAAAATCAAATCCTGTGGGTAAACTAGCTGCACCAATGAATTCTATATCAGTTACTTTTACTGTGGCAGATGCTAAGTTATTGATAAATAAACTGCTGATAATTATGGTTATTGTTAAGTAAATTATTAGATATTTTTTGGTAATTATTTTAGTGATTTTCATGTATTTTTATAATCTTTTATCTTTTATCTTTTATCTAAAAAATTAACTAGCCAGTCTTTAACTTTGAGCGTGGCACGACAGTCATCTTCGTTATAACGTTGAATGGTGTCTAGGAGGTGACGATCGCCTGTTTCTAACCATTGATCATACCAGTAAATACATTTAGCACCACTGGCTTCTTGATCGCGCCATTCAAATCCTAACCATTTAGCGATCGCTTTGAGTGCATAACTTTCAATTGGTAAAGCTACATTTTGTGTGAGTTTTTCATAAACATCTACAAAGCGATTGAGTATGGGATCAATTAATGTGTAGGGTGTACGGTAAAGTTTTCCTAGTTTTTTAATCGTCTCAACTTCGTAATTACAAAAATGATAAATTGGGGCTTGGGGATATTGATTAACTAATTCTAAAAATTGCTGCCAAATTAATTCTTCTTGTTCTGGTGTTTCTGCTAATAATGAATAAAATTTTTCGGTATTTTCTGGTCTATTAACTACCAAAACTCCCAACAGGTAATTTAAGTTTAAATCTGGTTGTGCCTCAATATCAAAGTACAACTCGATGGCATCTGTGAATGTGACAATTCCTTCGGTTACAGCGTAGGGTAGTATTAAGGGAGTTTTTGTTAATTTTGATTGAGCTTGTACTATGAGTTTAGATGCTACTTCAGAATCAAACCCAATTAAGTTTTCTAAAGTGCTGGGGTGAGTATTTGCCAGTGTTTCTAAACTGGTTTTAGAAAGTGCTTGCAGTTGTGTATAGCGAATTGGCGTTACACCTGGTAACAATGATAGATGTTGCTGGGATTGAGCGATCGCATAACAGTGATTATGCCAGTGACAAAGATTACATTTCTGCCGAGCAATAAATATTTCTGGTGGTTCTGGGGACTCAATTACTTGAATATACTCCGCTAAAATACTTAACATTTCTGGTGTCCATTTATTTAGATCCACCACATAGGTCGTGTCTTTATTGCGTAATATTAATCCCGCTGCTTCTAGTTGTGATTCTTGTACTGCTCCTAAAATTTCCGCATGAAAAGCAGCTACAACCTGGTACTCTTGTTTAGGGCGTTTACCTAATTGAATATCTACAGGAATGTAAAACCAATCTCCAAAACAGGATTTTCCCGGCTGTTTGATCAGTAAATCTGGGCGACTCAATAAGGTATATTCCTCATCATAAGTAGCTAATAATACTCCACGATGAATATATTCTACCCCTTGCTGCATCAGTTCTAAAGTTGCTTTCCCCCCTTCTTGCCAGTTTCCGTAAGTAAAATCTGGTTGTGTATACGATAAGTTATATATTATACTTTTTTGGTAGGCAATTTTATCCTGTTGCACTTTGACCAGCAACTCATGGGGAGCATCTCGCTGGTTATAATCACCATGAGTATCTAAAAAAGGTCGCCGCTTACAGCGTTGATATTGGAGTAGGAGTTCAGCATTAATGATCATGCCTTTAAGCTAACAATAATTAGGACATTTTGGGGTTATACCCAGAAAATTTTCGGTTTTTATTTTGGATTTGGGATTGAGCAATCTAAAATTAAAAATGTTCCTGTGCTGCATCTGCTTTACTTACTCAAATCAAAAATAGAAGTTGTAGCAGGAAAAGAGTAGAACCCAGAGGACAGAAGCGATAGAACTGACATGGATTTGCTATTTAGTGAGCAAATTTAAGATTCTAAACCTTAAATCCCCAATCCAAAATCTCAAATCTAAAATTAATATGTTGCATCAACATCGTAGCCAGTTTCCAGCTTTAACAAACAAGATTTATTTTAATTATGGGGGACAGGGCCCAATGCCTCAAGGGGCAATGGATGCTATTATCCAAACACAAGCACATATTCAGGAGTTGGGGCCTTTTGGTACTGAAGCCTATGGCTGGATCTCCCCCCAAATGAAGACAACCAAGGAAGCGATCGCATCTACACTAAATGTACCGAGTGACACGATTACGCTGACAGGTAATGTCACCATTGGTTGTAACATTGGAATGTGGGGGATTAATTGGCAACCAGGTGATCATTTACTCCTTTCTGATTGTGAACATCCCGGAATCATTGCCACCGCTCAAGAGATCAGCCGTAGATTCTCTGTAGAAGTTTCTACCTGTCCGATGATGGCAACTATCAATGCAGGTGATCCTGTATCTGTTATTGCTAAAAATCTACGTCCTCATACCAGGCTTGTAGTTTTAAGTCATATTTTATGGAATACAGGTCAAGTTTTACCCATTAGTGAAATTGCTGATACTTGCAGAAAGAATAATTCTCTACTGTTGGTAGATGCTGCTCAATCAGTGGGAGTTCTGCCTCTTAATTTAACAGAATTGGGGGTAGATTTCTATGCTTTTACCGGTCATAAATGGTTATGTGGTCCGGCTGGTGTTGGTGGTTTGTATGTGCGCCCCCAAGTCAGGGATTTATTAAATCCAACATTTATTGGTTTAAATGGCTTGATTGTTAACAGTCAAGGACAACCAATCAGTTGGCAACCAGATGGACGAAGATATGAAGTTTCTACCCTATCTACATCATTGTATATGGGTTTGCAGGAAGCGATCGCCACTCATGACCAATGGGGAACAGCAGTGGAAAGATATCAACAAATCTGTCACAACAGTGCATATCTTTGGCAAAAATTAACAGAATTACCCCATGTTAAATGTTTAAAAAACTCTCCACCAGAAAGTGGTTTAGTATCTTTTCAATTAACTAATAATCAACCTAATGCAGAATTAGTCAAATTTTTGGAATCACACAAAATTTTAACTCGGACAATTGCTAATCCTAATTGTATTCGGGTGAGTGTTCATTACCTAACTTTAGAATCAGAAATTGACCAATTAATAGCCACAATTAAAAGCTTTTTAGGACTCTAATATCACCACAGATAAAGGCGGATATGCAGGAATAATTAATCTAGATTTATCTGTATTTATCTGCATTTATTTGTGAGCAAACATCATCAATACCAACAACTATAAAATTCTTCTTGACTTGATAACTGACCACACCAACAATTTTATTAATCAAACCAAATTCCTATATGAACCGTCCTATCTTATATCTAGCCATTACAAATCATGGCTTTGGTCACACTACCCGCACCGCATCAATAGCAGCTGAAATTCAAAAATTGTATCCACAAGTGCTATTAATCATTGTCACCACTGCACCCCGATGGCTATTAGAATCTTACATTCCTGGTGATTTTATCCTCCGTCAACGTTCCTTTGATTTAGGAGTCGTGCAAACTGATAGTTTGACAATGGATAAAGTAGCCACTTTACAAAAATTAAAAGAAATTAAGAAAAATCAAAATTCTTTAATTGCTTCAGAAGTTAATTTTATTCGCCAAAATCGTGTTAACCTCATTTTAGCCGATGTTCCTTTTCTGGCAACAGGTTTTGCACAAGCCGCAAGTGTTCCCTGTTGGATGACAAGTAACTTCAGTTGGGATTTTATTTATAGAGATTGGGGAGGAGAATTTATTGAAATTGCTGATTGGATCAGCGATTGGTACACTAAGAGCGATCGCTTATTTCGTTTGCCTTTTCATGCACCCATGTCAGCTTTTCCCAATATAATAGATGTGGGTTTAACTGGCGGTTCTCCCAAATTCTCCGCAGAGGAAATTCGCACAACTTGGGGAATAACCGCACCACAAGAAAAAACTATCTTACTTACTTTTGGAGGTTTAGGTCTACAGGCAATTCCCTATGAAAATATTAGGAAATTTTCTGATTGGCAATTTATTACTTTTGATGCTTCCGCACCAGATTTACCTAACTTAATTAAAATTAAAAATCGTCAATATCGTCCCGTTGATTTTATGCCCATTTGTGGAAAAGTCATGTCCAAACCGGGATATAGCACCTTTGCAGAAGCCACACTTTTAGGACTACCTATTATTACCATACCCCGTGATGACTTTGCCGAAGCTGCTTTACTGTTAACAGGTATTCAAAACTATAACCACCATCAAATTATTCAACCTCAAGATTTTTTTGATGGCAATTGGGACTTTATTGATGACTTACCCCAAGCACCAAAGCAAGCACAACCAATGGCTAAAAATGGTAACGAAACCATAGCTAAAGCGGTGATAGATTATTTGCAGTTAATGTAAATAACTCCCACCTCCACAATCTCAAATCTCAAATTAGTATGGCACATTATCAAAAACTCTTGAGAATTTCTACCACTGGTAAATCATTTCAGAATATCACCTCTAAAGTTGCGGCTATAGTCGCAGAGTCTGGTGTAAAAACTGGACTTTGTACCTTATTTTTGCGTCACACATCGGCTAGTTTAGTCATTCAAGAAAATGCTGACCCCGATGTACTCAAAGACTTAGCTAATTTTATGGCTAAATTAGTGCCAGAAGGTAATTATTATATCCATGATGCTGAAGGCGCTGATGATATGCCAGGACATATTCGCACGGTTTTAACCCATACTTCTGAAAGCATACCCATTAACAACGGTTACTTAGTTTTAGGAACATGGCAAGGTATTTACATCTGGGAACATCGCCAACATAATCATAATCGGGAGTTGGTAGTGCATATTTCCAGTTGAACTGCTTAAATCGTATTGTCAAAATGTTTTTAAAATTGTGTTCACTTATAAAAACTATCAAGATATATTCATAGTTCCACTTAATTCCTGAAAGTACCATGTCATCTAAAATTATTCTCACAATTACTCAAGGTAAACTCTCTGGAAAACAATATAATTTTGACTCCCGTAGCACTTGCATTATTGGTAGAAATCATGATTGTAATTTACAATTGGCCAATGAAGTAGATATGACTATTTCTCGATATCACTGCTTGTTGGATATTAATCCTCCAGATATTCGTGTGCGTGATTTAGGGAGTCTTAATGGCACTTTTGTCAATGGTAAAAAAATTGGTCAAAGAAAACCTAATCAAACAGCACAGGAAGGTTTAAAGTTAAATTTCCCAGAATACGATTTACAAGATGGTGATGAAATTAAATTAGGGGATATTTTATTTAAAATTGGCATAGAGGCAGAAGAATTACCACAGGTTTCACAAGCTAAACAAGTTATTGAAATAGAAACAATAAACTACACCAATACTATTAATCGCTTGCTAGAATTAGCTAATAATGGTGATGAAAATCTCAAGATAGTTTCATGTTATAACTTGGTTAAGTCTCTGGGTAAGGGCAATGTAGGTGAAGTATTTTTAGCAGAAAATAATCAGCTCAGAAAATTTGTAGTAATAAAATTGATGTCACCCGCAGTTACTGGTAAAGAACAGAGAATAAATCAATTCTTGGACGAAGCAGAAAATACCAAATCTTTAGCACATAATAATATAGTTGATTTATTAGATTATGGGTTTGCTGAAGAAACTTTCTTTTTTGTAATGGACTATTGTGAAGGTGGTAATGTTTGGGATTTAATGCAACGTTCAGGATGGCGTTTACCAATTGATGTTGCCGTAGATATAATTATTCAAGTTCTTGATGGCTTAATATATGCCCATGAAGTAGAAATTCCCCGTGTTAAATTACCTGATGGAACGGTAGGAAAAGGTAAAGGTTTTGTTCACAGAAATTTGAATCCTTATAATATTTTGATTACCTATATTAATGATAAAATCGTGGCGAAAATAGGTGATTATGGTTTGGCAAAGGCCTTTGATTTAGCAGGGTTAAGTGGACAAACTCTCACCGGTAATCAAATGGGTATACCTGCTTTTATCCCTCGTCAGCAAGTGCTAGAATTTCAAAACTCACTACCAGAAGTTGATGTATGGGCAACTGCCGCTTGTTTATATAATATGCTGACAGGGTATTTCCCCCGTGATTTTACTGGTGATCCTTGGTTAGCAGTCTTGCAAAACGATCCTGTACCTATTCTCAAACGTAATCAAACTATCCCTAAAAAACTAGCAGCGGTAATAGATTCAGCCTTGGTGGAAAAACCAAAAATTACTTTTCAAACGGCGGAAGAGTTTAAGCAAGCTTTGATCAAAAATATGTCCCAGAGGTGAGATAGGAATTACCAATTAGTGATGATTACTAATTAGACAGGGTGTTATCATCTAAGTTACAATCAATTTCTACTTCCATAACTGTATAATTACTGAAAGTAACGTCTAAAATATCTCATGAAAATTGCTGATTTAATCACCTGGTTTGAAGAATGGGCAAATCCTACTTGGTGTGAAAGCTGGGATAATTGCGGTTGGCAAGTTGAACCTGGTGTTTTGCAGGCAGAAGCACGGGTATTAGTTTGTTTAACTCCCACCTTAGCGGTGATGAAAGAGGCGATCGCCGTCAAGGCAAATCTAATTTTTGCCCACCATCCCCTGATTTTTAACCCCCCTAAATCTCTCTGCACTGGGGAAGCAATGGGGGATATGGTGAAATTGGCTTTTACTCAAAATATCGGTATTTACAGCGCTCATACTAATTTTGATCAGGTAAATGATGGTACGGCCGATGTTCTGGCACAAATATTAAATTTACACGCAGTTTCTCCCATAGTTCCCACTCAATCAGGTTTAGGATATGGCAGGGTAGGCAATTTAGAACCATCTTTGACATTACAGGCATTACTTACTCAAATTCAATCTCAACTTCAACCCCCAAAGTTAATTTTTTCTCCCGCTGCTAACTTAGAACAACAAATTGCACGGGTTGCGGTTTTAGGTGGTTCGGGAGCAGGTTTTATTTCCGCAGCGCTGAAAACCAAAGCCCAAGCCTATCTCACCGCTGATTGTAAATTTCATCAGTTTCAGGAAAGTCGAGATCAAGGATTAATTTTAATTGATGCTGGACATTATGCTACTGAACGTCCAGCTTGCGATCGCTTGGTACAAAAATTCAAATCACTGAACTTAAATTGGGTGGAATTGAGTCAAAAAGATGAAGATTTCCGCCAATTTTTACTATGAATAAAAACCGCTGACTACTGGCGGGTTAAAAATTTGGCGTTTGCTAGATACTTATAATCATAGTATTATTTATTGCCTGGATTTTATTCCCACAATTTAAACTTCTTGGTGCTTTTTTTGTCTATGAAATTTTTAGCACCAAGAAGTATATCTTTGTCTCCACATGACTTTTGCTAGATAATCGTGATAGAGATCACAAATTTATTGTAATGACAATCACTAACTTTTAATGTTTGATATCAATGTATTTTCAGTTGAGGTATTGCACACTAAGAGTTATAAATCCTAACCTTAGCTAAAACCTAATCACTATGATTCGTACACTCATAGCATCTGCCTTCCAAACAGGATATCTTAGTGTTGAATCAGAGGGTTTACTCCATCAAGTGCTAACAACCAAGTGCTATAAATCAGAAGATATAAAAGCTCTTGATAACCTATACGAAGCAATACGCACAGGTAGAATTAAACGAGAAGCTTGTACACAAAGTCTGATGGAATTACCTGTCTTGAAAAATCTCACTAAGAGTTAATCAATGAAATAAATAATGAAACCTCTGTTTTGCTTGCAATTGACTGCCATAAATGGAATTCAACAAACTTGTTTTGGGTAGACACTCCGTCTACCCATTAGTTATAGATGTACACTAGACCTTAACTAAACTTTATATTGAACTCAGTCAGCATCAAAATAATATAACAAGATAAAAATATATTAATAAACTACTTTTGTATTTAATTTATGGAAGGTATGTACTTTTCTGGAGATGTCTATTGATCTTGTCTTTTCTTTCTCCTCCTTGTCTAAGTCTCTGTGGTTTAGTTAAGTTTTTCAACAGTTCTGATTATCTGCCTGAATTTTATGTCAGCCTGGAGGCAGTACACTCATGGGTGTGCTTAGTAAATTTTACTACTAAACAATTGTTCTATATCATTGTCAACAACTCAAAAATAAAAAAAATTCTCAACCATCAAATCATTGCCATAGTTTTTAACTGACAAGCAAAAATCCAGTCCTAAACCTAATGTTATTGATCAAGAGTGAAAACTATTTAAAGTAAGCCTGAGAATGAGTTAAGATCAAATACATTAGGGTTAACAGTATAGCCAAGTCCCTAGACCTCCTAGAAATGCCAATGACTACAAGTAGGCAACTAAAACAACCGCGATTATCGCCTGTTTTGCAGTATTATTTATTACAAGATGGTAGTAAGGAATCACCACCAAATATTAACCTGGTTAGGGCAACTCCAGAGATGTTTAACTTCTATGAAGTAGACATTATCTAAGCATCAGCCCAAAATAAGTTAATTTCAATTCATTCAGTAACTATAGGTTTATAGCAACTATTTCCCGATATTCGACTGCTAACACCAAGTCATTGTGAAATGGGGTTATTAAACACAATTAGTTTACAAATCGTGAAATTAACCTGTTGAGGCAATTTCCAATTGGGTAAGACCCAAATTTTCACTGGTTTAACTACGTTGTTTAAAAAGGCAGAAGCAGTACATGCTACACCGCAAAATTTATCAACTGTGTTGCGACGGGCGGGAGGTATGTGTTTTTTTGCGGGATCAGCAACGCTGGATAGAGCAAGCCCGCATTATTGATATAGAAGGTGACTTAGTGACCCTGCGCTATGAAACCGACGAAGAAGACGAAGTTTCTTCATGGGAAGAGATGATTCGCTTAGAAAGCATCGGATCTATAACTCAAAAACTAGCTTCTGTACCCAGAGGAAATGTAGAACCTCTGATGACAGAAGATTGTCCTGAGTCAGAACGTATCCGTAATCGGTTTACAGACTTAAACCCAGATTAATAAATTCTGAGTGATAAATCCAAGATTATGACCGATAACCTGGATTTTAAAATCTAAAATCCAAAATCGAGTGGTTTAGGATTCATCCTCAGATAAGCGTTCAAAACCAGGACAATAACCTTCAAGAGTAACTTTAAAGTTATACAATGGGGCGGCGGAATTCCAACACCGTTGCCCCCTTTGGTATTTGCACGTACCACAGCATTCCAAATCAGACCAGTTGAGGGGATGTCTTTGACGGGTTGTATCTAGACTATTTTGATTGAGAAGCTCTCTTTGAGATAAACCTCTTAATACCAGTTCCTCACCTTGCCAACGGGCTTCTATTAAACCTGTGTCGGCGAAATTTTGCCAGCGGGGGTCATTTGCGATCGCATCGGGTAAAGAAATTGTAATCACGGTTTCTAGTTCCGTCAATTCCCCTTCATAATTAGTTTCTGGGGCAGAAGGTTGTACAAATGTGTCACCAATGGGCAAATCTACAATAATTCCCGCTGCTGGAGAATGGATGTGATAACGATTTTGTAACTCATCTAAGCTAGTTAAATCAGCTAAATAAGCTGGTGAGCCATGTACAAAAACAACGTGCTGGGGTCGGAGGTTGTGAATTAGTTGGGTTGTTCCTGGGCCATCACTATGTTGGGCTAAAAGATAGCTGTCAATAGTGGTTGGTGTTAAATATTCGGAATTAACTGGAATATCAATTCTGTCAGGGAAAAGAATTAGCCAAGATCCTGTGTGGGGTTGGCAATATTTTCCTAAATCTGCTGTGGAGTCGGTAAGAACTATACAGGGTGAACTACCTAAAGTGGCTAAATCTTCAAATTTTAAACGTCGGACGTGGGGGCGTACTTTTTCATCCCAAAATAGAGACTGATGACGGGCGAAATTTTGCACAGAGGCGGGAAGATGGGGCAAAAGTTCTAAATAGGCATCGCAACCAATAGCGACATCACCATCAACCCAAATATCTATGTCTCGACCGGTGAAATGATGATGGGAACGTAACAACATCAACAATTCCTGACCCAAGCCTAAGGCTGGTGTGGGTAAAATTACAGAAGAGTGATCGGCGATCGCCCGATTAATTCTTTCTGCTAGTTGATTTTCCTGATGACGACGGTGAGGATGGCGGGATGTACCATAACTACCTTCAATCAAGAGGACATCTAAATTCAAACCCCGTAATTCTTCCAAACGTAACCCTTCTACCAAACGGGAATTAGAAAGGAAAAAATCACCAGTGTAAAGTAACTTATAATCACGGTCTTTACTGTGGTAGATGAGGAGAATAGCCACAGCACCAGGCAGATGACCGGCGGGAAATAATTCTACAACTAGATTTTCTTCTATTTCTATAGGCGATCGCAACGGCAAAGCCTGACAAAATGAAGGAACTTCTTCTAGTGCTTGTTCTGGCCAATTTAAGGGTAATAATTTGCTAGTCACCTCACTAGCGTAAATAGGTAACTGGGGAAAATGCTGATTTAGAACCAGTAAACTCCCAGCATGATCAGGGTGAGCATGACTCACCAAGACTAAATCTGCTGGTGGCAATGAATCCCTGATCAGCGGTGAAATATCCCGCAAACCGCAATCTAACAAAATGCGGTGTGGACCCATCCGCACCAATATACAAACACCTTCATCTTCATGCTGAACACTATAGGGCAAACATTCTAATTCACTAGCTACTTGCCCACCATCAGCAAGAGAGGATACTGATAGATCATCCCTCATGCTCTCCTCTCTAACTATGACTAGTGTGCAGAACCGTTACCGTGATAGTTGTCTGAATCATAAAAGCCATTTTTCGTACCAAAAAACAAGCACGCAAAGGTAAATATAAAGGTCAATACCACCAAAATTAGCTTAACATCCATCTGTTTACCCTCCTGAATTAAACACTTTTTATGGTAATGGTCTAATTTTGCATTTGGGCAGAATTACCAGAAAATCTTTACTTGTTGAGGGGCATTGGTAATTGGTAATTGGGTTATTTATTCTCCCTCTATCCCCCTCATCCTCCCCATCACCCCTGCTTTAAAATACAATTTCCTGACCCTGTTCTGTAAAGCGGACATCTTTAATGTTCCAACCAGCGTTACTGGTGAGGGTTTTGCGGAGACTGCCAAATAATGCAAACTGCTCACAATTAGATAAAGAGGCTATTTGTCGCTTAGACTCAGGCGCAATCCGTAAATCTATGGTAGCTACACCATTATTAACAGTGGCACGATATCCGGCCAAACTAAAATCACCTGTGTCTTGTACTTCCAAAATTTTGCCGATAGCTCCATTCATGGGTTCATCGGCTGATACTGAAGTCTGTTTAGAAACAAAGTCTTGACATTGATCATCACTTGTGTAAAGGGTGACTTGAGTAGTTTTACCAGATGTTGTTTGAGAACTTGCAGTGATTGGTGTTTCCGTCGCAGATGGTTGGTTAGACGAAGATTGATTTTCAGTAGGAGAATTTTCCGGTTGAGAGGAGACAGAATTGTTTGGTAATGGTTCTAACGCTGTATTATCAGAGATATCGCCAGAACTACAGCTGCTGATCGTGGCGGAAAATGCCAATATAATCAGGGGGAAAATATATTTAATCTTTATGTTCATAGTAATGTTTTTGCACTGAACGAATTACACAAAATAAACTTTGTGACAAACACATTTACTGTAAAGCACAATCTGAAATTATCGGCGAAAATTTTGCTTTTTATTTAGCTATGGAGAATTTGATATAAATGGTGCAACCACGCAAACAGTTTGCTCAACATTGGTTAAAAAGTGAAAAAGCTCTTGATGCTATCGTTAAAGCAGCAGACTGTCAGGAAGATGATAGAATTTTGGAAATCGGACCAGGGACAGGAATTTTAACTAAGCGGTTATTACCTTTAGTTAATTCTTTAGTGGCTGTAGAAATTGACCGTGATTTGTGCAAACTACTGGTAAAACAACTGGGTGAAAGAGAAAATTTTTTACTGTTACAAGGAGATTTTCTCACTCTTGATGTTGAATCTCAATTAGCAGCTTTTCCTAAGTTTCAACAGCAAAATAAAGTAGTTGCTAATATTCCTTATAATATCACAGGCCCCATCATTGAAAAGTTACTGGGTACTATTGCTAAACCGAATCCAAAACCTTATGATTCTATTGTGTTGCTAATTCAAAAAGAAGTAGCACAAAGATTGTATGCTAACCCATGTTCAAGAGCATTTGGGGCGTTATCGGTCAGGGTACAATATTTAGCAGATTGTGAGTTAATTTGTACAGTTCCGGCGGGGGCATTTTATCCACCACCAAAAGTTGATTCTGCTGTGGTGCGGTTGTCCCCTAAACAGATAGAAATTCCGGCTAATGACCCAAAAAAGTTAGAAACTCTGGTTAAATTAGGGTTTGGGGCAAAAAGAAAAATGTTAAGAAATAACTTACAATCGGTAATTGAGCGCGATCTCTTGACTGAATTACTGGCAAAATTAGAGATAAATCCCCAAGTCCGCGCCGAAGACCTGAGTGTGGCACAATGGGTATCACTGGCAAATGAGGTGAAAGTTGACAGAGAAAAAGTAAGGGAAAATTAATAAAATAACCCAATGCCTAATGCCCAATAACCAATTATTAATATGCGTTCTTATAGTTTAATTGCACCAGCAAAAATCAATTTATATTTAGAGATTTTGGGAGATAGAGGGGACGGATATCATGAGTTAGCGATGATACTGCAAAGTATTGATTTAGCAGATCAAATAGACATACACGCTGGTACTACGGAATCAATTCTTGTTCATTGTCATCACCCCCAAGTACCTACAGATAAGAGTAATTTAGCATACCGAGCCGCAGCACTAATGGCGAGGGAATTCTCTGATGTTTTTAATAATTTGGGTGGTGTTGATATTACGATTAAAAAGCGTATTCCCGTGGCTGCGGGATTGGCTGGAGGTTCGACAAATGCAGCAGCGGTATTAGTGGGGATAGATTTGCTTTGGAATTTAGGATTAACTAAATCAGAATTAGAAGAATTAGGCGCGCAACTCGGTTCAGATGTGCCATTTTGTATTTCTGGGGGAACGGTAATTGCTACGGGTAGAGGTGAAAAACTTTCTCCTTTACCAAGTTTAGATAATATCCATTTAGTGTTAGCAAAATACAAAAGTTTAGAAATTTCTACCCCTTGGGCTTATAAAACCTATCGTCAAGTTTTTGGTAGTAGTTATATTCAAAATACTGATGATTTATTAGCTCGCGCTCATGCAGTACATTCAGACGAGCTTGTTAAAGCTGTGTTAAATAAAGATGCAGTGGAAATTAGCCAGAAAATGCACAATGATTTAGAAAAAGTTGTGTTGGCAGCTTATCCTAAGGTATTACAATTGCGAGAATTATTTGCTAGTCAATCAGAAGTTTTAGGAACGATGATGTCAGGTTCTGGGCCTTCTGTTTTTGCCATTGTAGAATCACAAGCTCAAGGTGAAATAGTCAAGCAAAAAATTAGAGCAGCTATACCCGATGAGGATTTAGAATTGTTTGTTACTAAGACAATTACAAACGGAATTCAAATATCACAGTAAACATTTATTAGTTACTAATGATCAATTTGTTATGAATGAACCAAAAGTTAAACCAGCAGAAGCAAATCCTGGACAAATACCACCAACACCATTAAGGTGTATAACTGGGGCGGTAATGTCAGGAGGATTTGCGTTTGCAATGTATTCTTTGATGATAGCGATCGCCACCACTTTTGCTAATAAACCAATTCATTCAGATAACCAAGTAGTTATAAATATTGGTTCTGCTGTTCGGACTTTGGTTGTTGGTGTGGTAGCTTTGGGAACAGGAATATTTGGGATAGTTACTTTGGGTTTATTAGCTTTAGCAATACAGTTATTGATACAACAGTTGACTACTCCTAAAAGTAATTAACAAGAAATTCGAGGATTGAACTGAGTTTTAGATTTAATAAATTGCTGCTTTCTGTGTGCAGCAATATCAGGTAATTGATTTTTTTGTCTCCAAGTTTTTGGAGATATTTTATGATGATGCTGACTAAACTGACGAGAAAAATAGCAGGTATTTTGATAGCCAATTTTGGTAGCGATTTCTTCAATTGTCAGATTTGTCTGTTTGAGTAGATAGCAAGCTGCGGCCATGCGACGTTTGACTATCCAAGCATTAATACTTTTTCCTGTTTGTTGAGATACTTGATGAGTTAAATAAGCTGGGGAATAGTCTACAGCTTGAGCAACATCAGATAAAGTAATTCCTTCGTGATAGTGAGCTTCGATATAGTCGAAGACTTTTTGCAGGTGGGGAATTTTGGGGAAAGCGAACTGTGATTTTTCGATGTTTTGGGAAACTTCTGAAACTAGATCAGAGTTCTTCCCATAGAAGTATCTGAGTAGAGAGTGTTTTTCTAATCTCACAGTAATCGCTGTTAGTAACTTATTGATAGTTACGGGTTTACTTAAATAATCATCTGCACCTAACTCCATTCCTTTTCTTATGGATGCGGTGGAGTTATTAGCGGTGAGAAAAATAAAAGGAATAATTGCGGTAAGAGGATCTTTGCGTAAGGTGGTTAAAACATCGTAACCATCCATACCTGGCATCAGCAAATCACAAATTATGAGATCAGGTAAATATTTTTGTGTTTGTAAAATGCCAATTGTACCGTTTTCTGCTCCTATGGTCCTAAAACCTTCTGCTGTGAGAGAATTTAAGAATAGATGACGGCTAATATCATCATCTTCAATTACCAGAATTGTTTTTGAGGATTGATATCTCATATTCTTGTAAGCAATAAAAGTTGTGACAGATCATGAATAATGACTAATAACTGATATTTTGAGTTTTAAGATGTATCTAAATCCATAGGTTGAATTGATGGTATTACCAAAGTCACTGTAGTACCTAAATCTAATTTACTCACCACTGAAATGTTTCCTTTATATAATTCCACTAAAGTTTGAACAATTGATAATCCTAGTCCTGTACCCGGTATTGTCCCGACATTTACACCCCGGTAAAAAGGCTGGAATAATTTTTGTTGATCTGATTTAGAAATTCCAATTCCCTGATCTTTAATTTTAAAAGTAATTTTTTGTTGGCTACAGGAAATTCTCAAATTTACTACACTATTTTCAGAGGAATACTTCAGAGCATTATCAAGTAAGTTATCTAAAATTGGCTTTAGCATATTTTGATAAATATAAACCGATGAGTAATCACCTTTCACAGTAATCTTAATATGTTTGTCACTATGAAGAATGTGTAGTTTTTCAATAATATTTTTACAAAAATCTAATAAGTTAACATTTGTGCTTTCAAATTCCACTTTTTTTGCTTCTATTTCTAATAGCATAAAGATATCATCTAATATTTGAATAATTTGTTGTGTTGCTGTTTGAATATTATCTAAGCAATTTATAGTTATTTCTCTATCTTTTGGGTCTATATTGTCTATGTTTTTTTGAATTAAACTATTGGAAAAAGAAATAACATTTAGTGGTGTACGCAATTGATGGCATACTTTAGCCAAAATATGAGATTTAATAGCACTTTGTTGTTTTGCTAATTCTAAGGTTTCATATAATTCCAATAATGAAAAACTAAGCTTCTTAAAAACAGGATCTTCAAAACACATATGTAGATACATCTCCTGATATTACATAATAGTATATGTAGCATTGAGCATAGTTTTTAGATGTAAAAAATAATTTTGATTTGGGGAAGTTTGAAAAAGAATCTAAATAAATTATTTATTACTTTAACAGTAAATCAAGAGTTGTGTATATAAACATATTATTCATATCCTAGATAATTATCTATCAATAATATTAGATGACTTTATAATAATCTACCATAAGGCATATTTAACCATATCTTAATATGGGTGTATATCCTCCATAGGACATACTTTTGGTTGCAAAATATTATGTTTTTGCTCAGGTATCTTCCTGAAGATAGACCAATTGTAAAAAGTTAATGTTGTTGCATATACATCAAGTTACTTTACACTCATATTTCAGAGAATTGGGAGAATTGAGAAAAATAAAATAGCGAAATAATATACTGCTGGATCTAAAAATATTTCATTGATCTGCTGTCGAATCTTGAGTATGCTTAATGGGAGAAGTGGGTTATGAAGTTTGGTTACTGAAATCTAAATCTAGCTTTAAACCTGGCCTCAGTAAAAACCAAAAAAATATTGTCATCAGCGGGTGTTTATCTTAGCATAATTTGTTACTGCCAAAATGCTGAGAGTGTTGATATATAAAGCAAATCTGACGAGCTATTGATTTAATTTCAATTATAGATTAGGAGTGCATACGATGAATCAAAACATTGCTGATGTTAACAAAAAAATTAAAAATAAGATTAATACGGAACAAATAGAGCAAATAGTCAAGGCAATTATAGCCGGTAAATATTCCTGGGCTTGTGTTTTGTTGTTGCGTTCTTCTGGACTAAACCCCATTGATTATATTCCCTATCGTACTTATATCCGATTGATTAAAAATAATTGCCTTCTAGGCGGTTCTCATTCTCAGGAAGACAAGAATAATAAAAAAGATGTAGGAATTTTCAATTTAAGGTCTAGATGGGTGCATTTCTGATTGATCTATTAAAAAATAGATTAGATGTGGAAATATTGCTGAACTATAGGCATCTAATAAAGGGTTCAGCATTATTTTCTTGCCTATAAATAAGGCGTGGCTATCCCTAAAAATTTTAAAAGGGAGTTTCTGAAAACTTAATTATTAGCTATTAATGGAGATCATGATTTATCCAGTGATTATGTCTAACAATCGCTTGCAACCTATTATTAAAGAAATTGTGTGGCAAAAAAAGATTGAAGTTGCCCAAATTCAACAGGAAATGTCTTTTGCATCTTTACAACGTCAATTAACTGCTGCTCCCACTGTCAGAGATTTTTTTACTGCTATCCAGCAGAATATTTATCAACCTGGTTTGATAGCTGAGGTGAAAAAGTTATTATCTCATCAGGATATAGTGACATCAAATTTTGATTTTGATCCTTTAGCGATCGCTAAATCTTATGTAGTTGGTGGAGCGACTTGTCTATCTGTAATGACTGATCAAAAGTTTTTTCAAGGGGGTTTTGATCATCTACGTATTATTCGTCATCGGATCGCAGTACCACTTTTATGTAAGGACTTCATTATTGATCCTTGCCAGATTTATTTAGCCAGAGCAGCAGGTGCAGATGCAGTATTATTAATTGCGGCCATTTTAACAGATGCAGAAATAAATAATTTGTTACGAGTAATTAATTACTTGGGAATGAATGCTGTAATTGAGGTTCATAATTTAACTGAGTTAGATCGTGTACTCAAATTAGAAGATGTGCGTATTATAGCTATAAATAACCGCAGTCTAGAAGATTTTAGTGTTAACCTTAGTATCACCCAGCAGTTAATGGCAGCTAGGCGATCGCAATTACAAAATTTAGGTATTCTGGTAATTAGTGAATCTGGAATTGAAACACCTGCTGATATATCTCTGATGGCAGATGCGGGTATTCATGCAGTTTTAATGTCAGATGTTTTACTAAAACAACAAAATTTAGAAGTAGCTGTTAAAAATCTCCTCAATCATAAATTTTCTGTTTCTAAAAACATGATCAAGAAATGATTTTAACAGTTATTAGTTAACTCTAGCAATCCGATTTGATTTTTGAAAAACTCTATTACAGCACTTTCTACTGTGTTGAGGTACAAAATTTGTATGAGTAATTCATTTATCAAACCGGAGTCCTCTAGATGAATATTAATGATTAAGGAATATCACCCTGGGATTTTAATTTTTGCATAGCTCTTTCTGCTGCTTCTCTACCATATTTGATGCCAATTTCTGTGGAATCTTGAGCAATTTGAGGTAATACATTGAGAGCTTTCTTTCCTAGTGGAGTATCATAAAAAGCAATCATTCCTTTAATTTCTTCATTAGTAAAATACTTGTCGTATAAAGGAATATACGCATTAACCATATCATCTAGTTTAATTTCTGCCATAAAAGCATTCCAAAAACTTGCAGGTATATCTGGGTACTGAGATTTCATTGAGTTTAACATTTGATTAATCATTTGTTGACTCAGACTTTTTGCACCTGTTATTTCTAGTAACTTTTTGATATTTTGAATTTTTTCGGTGTTGTTAGCGTTTGCAATCAGTTCTTTTTTTTGAATGGGAACTTGAGGTGATGTTTGAGCAAAAGCTGGTAGGTTGATATTTGCTATCAGTGAAATTAACAATGCTGAGATTAAAAGTTGTATTTTCATAACCTTTGATTTACAAGAATGTCAGATTTTTATACCTGTACTCATGATAACTTATACTAAATCAGAAATTACCAAGCAGATACAGTAGGTGCTGGAAATAACCAAATATCAAATATCCAGAATATTATTAAGTTTTAATAACCTTTAAAGTCCGGAGACTGGAATCAATACAACCACTAATCACTCCACCTAATAATGGAATTTGTTGTAAATATTCTATAGCTGCTTTAGTAATTAATTCTCCCGCCATTAAGACAGGTATTCCCGGAGGATAAGGACAGACATTTTCTGCACAAATTCTATCTAAGGTTTTCTCTAACGGGAGGGTTTCACTATCAGCAAAGAAAGCCTCACGGGGAGAAATGCACAGAGTATGGGCAATTATAGCATCGTTTTTATATTTACATATATCATACTGATTTGTCAAGTTTGATGTTTGAGATAATTTTTTCAACCCTTCTAGCAATGCTTCTATATCTGTTTTATTGTTACCCAAACTAATAATAAAAATTAGATTCTGTAAAGATGAAAATTCTGGTGTTAAAGCATTTTCATTAATAAAGTCTTCTGCTGCAAAACCCGTTATTCCTAATTTAGAAACATTCACAGTTAACCTAGTTTTATCCAAATCAAAAAAGCCACTATTTTTAATATCGGGAATATCTAAAACCGATAAACCAGGAATTTTGTTAATTTTCCGTCTTGCTACTCCTGCTAAATACAAAGTTTCTAACATTAAACTTTCCCCATTCATAGCCATTTGGTGACGTGCAGCATCCAGAGAAGCTAAAAGTACAAAACTCGGACTTGTAGATTGAACTAATTGTAAGGCTTTATTTAATCTATCAACATTAATTTTGTCACCTTGAATATGTAACATAGAAGCTTGAGTCATTGCACCCAAGGTTTTATGAATTGATTGTATTGTGATATCAGCACCTGCGACTAAAGCTGAGGTAGGTAAATTATTATGAAACCCAAAATGTGAGCCATGTGCTTCATCTACAATTAAAGGCAAATTATATTCATGGGTAATTTGGGCAATACTTTTTAAATCTCCACAAACACCGTAATATGTAGGATGAATAGTTAATACAGCTTTTGCATCTGGATGTTGAGATAAAGTTAATTTTAAATCCTCTAATTTAATGCTGTGAGCAATATCTAAATTATCATCATATTCAGGATAAATAAAAATAGGCATAGCACCAGAAAGTACCAAGCCAGAAATTACAGAACTATGAATATTTCTCGGTAATATAATTTTATCACCTGTACCACAAGTAGACATTATTGCAGCTTCAATACCGCAGGTAGAACCATTAACTAAAAAATAAGTTTTTTCTGCACCAAAAGCATCTGCTGCTAATTCTTGTGCCTCTAAAATCGCAGTTTCAGGAGTGAATAAATTATCTAATTCTTCCAATTCTGTTAAATCAGCCCGCAAAACATCTTCACCTAGTAAATCAGTTAAAATTGGGGAAATTCCAGCACCGCGTTTGTGTCCAGGGGTGTAAAATGGACTGTGGGGACGAGAAATGGAAGCTTTTAAGGCATCAATGAGGGGGGTTTGGTTTTGATTGAGCATTTGATCACAAATAGTAAAACAAAATTGATTTTTCTAGATATTGATGGGGTACTTGTACCAGAAAAGAAATTTGCTGAAACAAAGAATAAATTTCTAACTGCTGAAGATTATCTCAAATTTGATGCTGATTGTTTATTAAATTTTGAAAATATTTTACGTCGTTATCCTGATGTATTAGTTGTCATTTCTTCATCTTGGCGAGAAGTAGTTAAAATTGAAGTTTTAAAAAACTTATTTTCTTCAGATATAGGAAATAGGATATTAGGTTTTACTCCTTTTATAGATGTGAGATTTCTTGATAATTGTGAATATATCCGTTATCAAGAAGTGCTAGAGTTTTTAAAACAAAATAATGCAGTAAATATTCCTTGGGTGGCAATTGATGATTTAAGTTATCATTATCCATCTGATATTAATATTGTAGTCACAGATGCTTATTGTGGTTTTAATGAAACTGCTGCGCTGGCTTTAGATTCATATTTGCAGGAATGAAAGTATATCATCAAGAAAATGTAAATTTATCATCTCAAATGAGATACAATAATTTTATAATAAAAGTTCATGTTTCAAAGTATATCCCCATGATTGAAATTGTATTTCTAGTTGAAGATGATCCTGATGGTGGCTATACAGCCTCAGCATTAGGATACTCAATTTTTACTCAAGCAGATGATTTAGCAAGTTTGCAAATAATGATTCATGATGCTGTTGACTGTCATTTTTCTGATGAAAACAACCGACCTGAAATTATTCGTTATTCAAAATAATCACCAATCACCATGAACTTAAAAGACATCAAACCCAAACTATTCACTATCATCAAATTTATCGCCATCCCCTTAATTACAGGAGGAATTGGTTTAGAAATCTGGAACATTCAAACATTAACAAATAATAGTCAACTACCAAGTTTATTAAATCCTATTTTAATCCTTGTTCACATTGCCCTAGCTGCACATTTTATAGAAGCAATTATCGCAGCTATTTATGCACCTAAAAAAAATCAGCACCCCATCAAGTATGCAATTTATACATTTTTCGTCGGTACAGTTGGTTTACTAGAATTGTGGGAGAATAATGATATATAAAAGATTATTCCCAGGTTCTATAAATTCTCAACCTGTTTGAATTATCCTTATAAATGCAACCAACATCTAAAAATCGAAAATGTTAAGAGCCGGAATTGTCGGACTTCCCAACGTCGGAAAATCTACCTTATTTAATGCTGTAGTCGCTAATGCCAAGGCTGAAGCTGCTAACTTCCCTTTTTGTACCATTGAACCGAATGTTGGCATTGTCTCAGTACCAGATGACCGGTTAAATGTTTTAGCCAATATTGCCACTTCTAAACAAATTGTACCTGCGCGGGTTGAGTTTGTGGATATTGCCGGTTTGGTAAAAGGTGCGAGTCAAGGAGAAGGACTCGGTAATCAATTTTTATCCCACATCCGCGAAGTTGATGCAATAGTTCACGTAGTGCGTTGTTTTGAAAATGATGATATCATTCACGTCGCCGGTTCAGTAGACCCAGCGCGAGATATTGAAATCATTAATTTAGAATTGAGTTTATCAGATTTAGCACAAATTGAAAGACGCATAGAACGCACCCGCAAACAAGCACGTACCAGCAAAGATGCACAATTTGAAATCACAGTTTTAGAAAAATTAGTAGCAGCTTTAAATGAAGGTAAATCTGTTCGTCAGGTCAGTTTAAATGCAGAAGAAGCTGAAATTATTAAAGGTCTAGGACTACTTAGCAATAAACCCATTATTTATGCTGCTAATGTTTCCGAAGATGACTTAGCAACAGGTAATGATTTTGTTGAAAAAGTCCGCGCAATTGCATCTTTAGAAAATGCTCAAGTTGTGATAGTCTCTGCACAGGTAGAAGCAGAATTAGTAGAATTACCAGAAGCAGATAAGGCTGATTTTCTCGAATCTTTAGGTGTAAAAGAAGGTGGTTTAAAATCCTTAATTCGTGCAACTTATGCACTATTAGGTTTACGGACATATTTTACCTGTGGACCTCAAGAAACCCGTGCTTGGACTATTAATGCAGGAATGTCTGCACCCCAAGCAGCAGGTGTAATTCACTCTGACTTTGAACGGGGTTTTATTCGTGCAGAAACCGTTGCTTATAATGATTTAGTAACACATGGTTCAATGAATGCAGCGAAAGAAAAAGGTTTAGTTAGAAGTGAAGGAAAGGAATATATTGTACAGGAAGGAGATGTGATGTTATTCCGATTTAATGTTTAAATAGATGATATTTTGAACGCAGATTAACGCAGATTAACGCAGATAGAATGAGATAATTTATCTGTGTCAATCCGCGTCCATCTGCGGTTTCTCGGTTATCTACCTATCATATAAATAGCAGCACCCATATTTTCATCATCTGAACCTACTATTATTCCCCCTTCTACACCAGGAATAATTTCTAAACCTTCAATTTTATGATAATTATCTCGGTAAATAGGGAAAAGTTGCTGATTTTGTCGCCATTGTATCTTATTATCATGAACTCCTAAATAACCAGCTACATAAACCGCAGACTGAAATGGTCCATCATTACCGTTATCATTTGTTGCGGTAATATAAACAATTCCAGCATTATCTATTTTTAAATCAGAAATATGCCGGACATTACCATCAGGATATGGTACATTAAAATTAGTTGATTGGATATTATTAATTTGATATTTATTTAAGTCAAAATTTCCCCAATAAATCCTAGCTGTTTCTTTTCCATTTCCTCTATGTCCCCACATAGCAATTAATTGATTATCTATTTTTTGTAAACTAAAAGATTCAAAGTTATTATTTTTATTAGTTTTGGGTAATTCAAATTCCTGAATTAATGAAATAGTTTTGTTTTTAAAAACTAATTTTAAGTGATATGCTATACCATCACTAGATAAAGCCACAAATTCAGAATTATTAGTTTCAGGAATAACTGTTAATGCTTCCAAGTCAATAGGAAGTTTAATATTATCTGGCCAACTTAAAGGTAAATATTCTGGTTGATTTTTACCTTGAGAACTAATAATTGCTAACCGTGCTTGATTGGATGTTTTGTTATCATGAACAATTAAAAAATCAAGTTTATCTAATTGTTTATCTATCAAAGAAATACCACTAATACCATAGGAAATACCACCACGAACAGGTATCCAAGTTTGTGCTAATACAGGTGCAGATATTAATAACTCACCCAGACATAAGACAGTAATTAATGATATAAAAAACTTCAACATTGTAAATTTACCAATTACCAATTTACGCAATACTTCCGCGCTTCCTAGCTTCCTTATAAGAAGTCCCAACATTTTTTATACCTGCTTTAATCATTTCCCGTTCTAAAAGTGCAAAGAAATGGTTTCTATCACCACCTCTGACCACAGCTTGGTTATGTGCCTCCGCAATTGCCACAGGGTATCCGTATCCTTTTTGTACTTGAGCTAACATTAATCCTAATGCTTGATCTAGCATTTTAGCATCATTAGCTACCCACATCGGAACTTCTATCCGAGCAATTTCCGTCCCTACATGAACATAGCAAAAATAGATAGTCTGGTCTTCATAAAGCTGTAAAATGCGATTATTACTGCGCCATAGAGATCCTCTTTGTCCAGGTTTGAGTTGGGTAGTCCATAGAGTTGTATCTCGCAAAGTATCAAATTTTTTACAGGGAACATAATCTAGTTGATCCGGGCAATGATTTATACAATTTGGTTGAGAATGGGGACAAGCTAATAACCGTAAAAAGTTTGTGGCTTCGATGTTACGGGCGGCGCTAAGATAACCCATAATGGGGATTTCTGCTTGACGTAATTTTTGCCAAGCTTCTAAAATTGGTGGTAAAATGCGATCGCGCGCATCCATCGGTAATTGATCTAAAAACCAGTATATTAACGAACCATCTACCATCGCTAAAGCTGGGGCTTCCGTTTTTACACTGCAAGCTAGTTCAGCTAATACCGTAATTTCCGAAGCAGTACGCCGGTGACTCATCCATTCTTCCGTTCTTAAACCCCACTGACGAGAGATATATAAGTCTTCTGGGCGATAAAATACCTCCGGCAAACTATCTAGGAGTGGGTGACGATTTTGACCATAATGTAAAACAACTCTACCAATATTTAACAGATAACAATAGGCAATTTCATGATGGTTAGGGGCAATTTGTGAACCATCTGTAGAGATGACAGTATGAACTTTTGGTGGTATGGGAATATCAATACAAGTTTCTAAAGGTTCAATAGGTGTAGCATTCGCAAAAAGCAGACAATCTCGCCATTTTTCCTGAGTTTCTATTAACTCCTGTTGACGTGCAAACGCTTGTTTTAAATAATCTTTTGCTAACTCCAAACGCCTGTTACTTTCAGCAACTTCTGAGGAAAGATGCTCACTCAAACCTTGCATTTGTCCCGCTAATTTTGTTAAATCTAACATAATAGGTAATAGGTAATAGGTAATAGGTAATAGGTAATAGGTAATAGGTAATAGGTAATAGGTAATAGGTAATAGGTAATAGGTAATAGGTAATAGGTAATAGGTAATAGGTAATAGGTAATAGGTAATAGGTAATAGGTAATAGGTAATAGGTAATAGGTAATAGGTAATAGGTAATGGGTGATTGGTGATTGGTGATTGGTAATTACTATAATTTACTTCCCCTATTACCTATCTCCTGATAACTTTTAACTAATATTTACCACCGAGAGAAATCTTGAGAAAACTGATCAAGTGATATTACTTGAATGCGATCATCATTTTCTCCTGCTTCTCTTTCTGATGGAGTATTATAACCCCAATCTGCCAAAAAAAGTTGGACATGATCTAAATCTGATTGTTGTTTAACTAATTCCAATGTTTTTAGTCTATCTTCCATAAACCACAAACTTACAGGTTGATTTTTTTCCTGTGCAATTAAACCTCGTAAAGTTTCATATTTTGGGCGTTTTACTTCCTTGCCAAAAATTGCTGTATCTGCTAACTTCAAACCTTCTCTTTGTAATAAATTCTTAACAAAACGTCCTTCTTTAGTAGTCACAATAAACAACTTAACTTCACTATTAATCACCTTTTTCAGTTTTTCTATCACCCCTGGATAAAACCTATGTAAACTTAACCAACCATCTAAGTCTGTAGATATCCACTCATCCCGTAAACCGTCCAGTTTTTTAGCAACTACTTTGGGTTCTATCTTATCTACTGCTAAAATTTGTGGAGCAATATTAGACCATTCTTGGAGAATTTTATCATCAGTAAAACCAGCAATCAAAGCTTTAATTAAAACCGGCATTTCCCAACCAGTTTCAATTACAGGACGTAAACGATAAAATCTATTAGCTAAATTTTCTGGTGGTGTTTGCTGAGTAGATGACCAAACTTGACAATAGGTACGCCATGCTACCTCAAAATATTCAATTAGTCCATCACAAACTACGCCATCAAAGTCTAAGGCTAAAATTGTGGGATTTTTTGCTGTCATGGTTTTGAGGATAAAAACTGCTTTTATTAGCCTATCTTATCCCTCTTCTATCACTTTCTGAAAACACTTGCCATTTCTGAATTATAGAGTTCTTACATAGTAGGCGATTGCCAAGTTTTTTATGAATATAAATTCCGCAAGATGACCAACACCTCAATCAATTGATATTGCTTCTCTTCCAAACTCTTTATTAATATGACAATCCAGAGAGTGACAGAAACAAGTTATATCCTTTATAAGCAATACTATTTTTAATCTATACTCGCAATTTAAATTTATTGCTCTTATAAGCGGAAATCATGCAGAACACAATGAAAGTATTGGTAATTCGTGAGTTACTGCTACGTAAGAATTAAAGCTTAGGTCAAATTGTTCGTAAATCCTACTTGTAGCAAATTCACTGTCTTTACGATGTAGCGCATTTTCACACAAAAATGGTATAAGTAAAATTATCTATTCTTTATCATAGGTATGAAAACACTCATAAAATTCGCTAAATTGCCCTATATGAGATATTTTGATGGTATTTTAAATGGCTTAAAAAATAAACTTCAGGTCACTGTTTCATTACGCTTCTTACTAATCGTGCCATTTATTATTCAAGTTTCGTTGGCTGTTAGTTTGATTGGATACATATCCTTCATAAATGGACAAACAACTGTTAATGATTTAGTCACTCAGTTAATGAACAAAACTAGCGGCTTAGTAAATCAACATTTGAATAGCTACCTAGCAGTTCCCACTCAACTCAATCAGATGAATGTTGATGCTGTCCAAGCAGGAATTTTGAATTTACAGAATCTGGAAGTTTCAGGAAAATATCTGTGGAGACAAATGCAAATTTATGCAAATCTGGGGTACAGCGGATATATGCTACCTAATGGTCAGGGTGCTGGCACTGGTAATTATACTGATAGAAAACTAAAGACTTTAGAGATATTTTCAGTTGCAGTTGAGGGGGTATCTAAAATTGACTCCTATGCTATGGATAATGAGGGTAACAAAAGCGATTTACTTTATAGTTATAATTACAAAGGTTTAGAACAATCTTGGTACACAAATACAGTAAAAGCTGGTCATCCAATTTGGAGTGGTGTGCATCCTTGGAGTGGTGCTTTTAACTCTGGGTCTATAGCTGCATCTGCGAATTATCCTGTGTATAACAATAACAATGAATTAATGGCTGTCTTTGGAGTTGATTTACTGCTTTCTAATATCAGTAATTTTCTAAACGATATTCATGTTAGTAAAAATGGGGTTATTTTTATAATTGAGCGTAATGGGCTATTAGTTGCCAATTCCGGTGATACCTACCCTTACAAATTCTTGAATGGTCAAACCGACCGGTTAGCTGCCACTGACAGCAGTGATACCCTAATTCAAGCTACTGCTAATTATTTACAGCAACAGCTGGGTAACTTAGAGGAGATTCAATCCCCACAGCAGATACTATTTGACTTTCAGGGTAATGCTGAATTTGTCAAAATTACTCCCTGGCGAGACAAATTAGGTTTAGATTGGCTGGTAGTTTTCAGTGTTCCTGAATCAGATTTCATGGCACAAATTCAGGCCAACAACCGCAATACAATCTTCCTATGTTTAGGGACTGTAGTCGTAGTATTTTTGATTGGTATTTACACATCTGCTAGGATTACCAAACCCATTTTAGATTTAAGCGCAGCCAGTGAGTTAATTGCTGATGGTAATTTAAACAAATCCGTAGATGTCCAAGGTATTTATGAATTAAAAACACTTGGCGATTCTTTTAATCACATGGCTCAACAATTACAAGAATCTTTTACAGCTTTCGCAACCGTTAACCAAAACTTAGAAAAAACTAATACTAAATTAGAAGCGCGAACTCTCGAACTTCAAGACACAATTGAAGAACTCCACCAAACTCAAGCTCAAATTGTGCAAAGTGAAAAAATGTCTGCCCTGGGTGAAATGGTTGCAGGTATAGCTCATGAAATTAACAATCCAGTAAATTTTATTCATGGTAATGTTGCTCATGTAGAAGAATACACTCATGATTTGTTGAGTTTGACACAACTTTATCAAGATTATTTCCCCAAACCGCCTGAAGAAATTACAGAAAAACTGAATACAATTGACTTTGAATTTTTACAACAAGATTTAACCAAAGTTATAAGTTCAATGAAACTAGGCACAACACGCATTCAGCAAATTGTGTTGTCATTAAGAAACTTTTCCCGCTTAGATGAAGCCGAGGTAAAAGCAGTTGATATTCATGAAGGAATTAATAGTACATTAGTAATCTTAAATCATCGCATCAAGAGCCAGCCTGATGGTGCTAGGATTGAAGTAATAAAAAATTACGGAGATTTACCCTTGATAGATTGTTATGCAGGTCAACTCAATCAGGTATTTATGAATTTACTCAACAATGCTATTGATGCTTTAGAAGAACGGGATAAACTGCGATCGCCAGATGAAATTAAAGCTAACCCCAGCACTATTACAATATCCACACTACATAAAAACGGCTGGATTAGTATTCACATTGCCGACAATGGATTTGGTATTGAACAGAAAGATAAATCTCGTGTCTTTAACCCATTCTTTACTACTAAAGAAGTAGGTAGGGGAACTGGATTAGGGTTATCTATTAGCTATCAAATTGTTACTCAAAAACACGGTGGCAAGCTTTATTTTCAGTCTATCCCTGGAGAAGGAACGGATTTTGTAATTCAGGTGCCTGTAAATCGTTCTCAGTTAAATCTTAGAACTAAAATCAACTGAAAAGTTTGATGATTGTTTATGTTCATTTGTTGATGTTAATATAGTCTACATTGTCTGTCGCTATTTAGGTAAAAAAATATATATTCACTGTTTATATTCACTGGTTTTAATTTAAAATAAGTAAAGTTTTAATAAAGTTATGTTCAAAACAATTCTTTTTTTGTCATCATACTCTTCGGTAGTTGTGCAAAATAAATCTTATAGTTAGGAGGGGGAACAGAGAACAGTTAACAGGTAAGGAACACAGACATTTTTGTTTTCAATTAATACGTTCAATCAATTTCACTTGGGGTGCTTAACAATGCTAACAGAAGAAATCAGAATCCAACCTAATCAAATTCACAATCATAATTGTGTCCAGAAAGTCACCGACTATGTCAAACATTTATATGGTGACATTCCCATTTCTCCTTGTCCATTTACAGATAGCGAAATAGAAGAATTAGATCGCCAAAATGAACTTCTTGTATATTTGCCAGCCAAGATGTCAATGAAGCAACTTTGCCAACAATTTGCTATCAGGGCAAATGTTGATTTTGATCATGAAACCATGATTAAAAATACAATGGTTTCTGAAGATCAGTGGTTTATTACATCGGCATCTAAAACTCCAGAATTGATGTATAAAACTGGATTAGCTGCAAAAAGAACCTACGAAGATGAAGGTTTAAATGGCATGGACTTTAGGCGTTACCTCGCCTTTGCTGCTACTTTTAAATATAAGTTTGGTGTATTCCCAGACCAAACTTATTGGACATTTCTCCTATCGGGAAGTTATGATCGTAGTGGCATATCTATTATCGGATTTGATTCCCGAAATGTTTTAAATCATCACGGTTGGATGAAGAATTTCAAAGCCAAGTTTTTAGGTTCAAGATATGTAGTTATCGCTCCCAGAGTAGAAGTAGTTCGGGAAACGATATACCTCACAAGAGCATATCGAGGTAGTAGATGTACTGCTGGTAAAGAAGCAGATATAGAATAGATTGGAATAGATTGGAATAGATTGGAATAGATTGGAATAGTTATTAACTAATGCAGACAGAAATTTTGCAGCTAGGGGAAAAGTATGACTTACTTAACCCCTTATTTTTTGCCAATCCTGATCCCATTTTGGATCAAATGCGAATTGAAGATCCCATTTATTGGCATTCACAATTAGAGTCATGGATTGTAACCCGATATGTTGATGTTTACAATATCATTCGTGATCCACAATTTTCTGTAGATAGAGGCGGTAAGATTGCCAAAAGTAAGTCTTTATCGGTGCAAAATCAGTTAGATTTTTGCAATCAATACTTTACCCAGTGGATGGTTTTTTCTGATCCCCCCAGACATACACGACTGCGTAATTTAGTAGGTAAGGCATTCACTTCCCAATTAATTAGAAGCTTACATCCTTTAATTCAAAACTTCGCTGATGAATTAATTGACGGGATAAAAAGTGCTGGCAAAATGGAACTTATTCAAGACTTTGCTACTCCTTTACCCGCCCTGGTTACTGCTAAGTTTTTGGGTATACCAGTTGAGGATATCCCTCTACTAAAATGTTGGAGTCGGGATATGTTTATGCTATTTGGGGCTGGTTGGGCTAGTGAAAAAGTTGTAAATACCACTTATCACAGCTTAGTTGAAAGTATCCAATATTTTGATGATTTAATTGCTCATTATCGTCGCTTTCCCGGTGATAATTTAATTACTCAGTTAATAGCTGCGGAAGATTGTGATAGTGTACTGAGCAATGAAGAAATGACGGCAATCTGTATAACTTTGATGGCAGGTGCTTATGAAACTACAACCTATTTAATTAGCAATGGACTGTTGGCTTTGCTGCAACATCCTCAGCAACTACAAATGTTACAAGAAAATCCACAGTTAATTGATTCGACGGTGGAGGAGATTTTGCGCTATTGTGGCCCAGCATTTAGCGTAGTTCGCCGAGCGATCGCACCTGTGGAAATAGATGGTAAGTTAATTGATGAAGGTCAAAAAATCTACTGCGTTTTACACGCTGCTAATCATGACCCAGACAAGTTTCCTCTCCCCAATAAATTTGATATCACTCGCCTAGAAAATCGTCATCTTGGTTTAGGTCAAGGTATTCATGTTTGTTTGGGTGCAGCTTTAACACGGTTAGAAACAAAAATCGCCATCAGCACCATCCTCCAATGCTGTCAAAATATCCACCTGGAACAGCAACAGTTAACTTGGATACCAAATTTGGCTATGCGTGGTTTACAAACATTGCCTATTTTATTTTCCAAGGTTTAAGTTTTCATTTCTGCTAATACCTGATTGATAGTATCCGTAGGTACTTCATCTGTTACCTTCACTTCCCCAATTTGAGTAGGTAAAACAAACCGTACTTTCCCAGATTTAACCTTTTTATCTAATTGCAAAGCATCAATAAGTTCGGCAATATCTAAATCTGCTGGTAATTGTGTGGGTAAACCAGCTTTTTTAATAATTGTATTTTGACGTTCTGTATCTGTTTGTTGCCAAAGTCCTAACTTCACGGCAATTTCACCCGCTGCTACCATCCCAATACCCACAGCTTCACCATGTTTAAATAACCGATAATTGGTTAAACTTTCCACCGCATGACCGATGGTATGGCCGTAGTTAAGAATTGCCCGTAATCCAGATTCTTTTTCATCTTTACTCACCACATCTGCCTTCGCTTGACAAGAATGAGTTAATATGTAATTTATCAGGTCGGATTTTACATAGCGGAGTTGGTCAAGGTGTTTACTCCTTTCCAATTGAGTAAATAATTCAGCGTCCCAAATTACGCCATACTTGATCACTTCCGCCATTCCCGCTCTAAATTCCCTTGCTGGTAAGGTTTTTAAGACTTCTGGATCTATTAATACTAAGCTAGGTTGGTGAAATGCACCAATCAGATTTTTACCTTGGGGATGGTTAACCCCGGTTTTTCCACCCACAGATGAATCTACCATTGCTAATAAGCTGGTAGGAACTTGGACAACATTAATCCCTCTGAGCCATGTAGCGGCTGCAAACCCAGTCATATCACCAACTACACCTCCCCCTAAAGCGACCATGGTTGAAGACCGTTCTAGGCGGTTTTCTAAGGCAACATCATAGATTTTTTGGATGGAGTTAAGGGTTTTATAGCGTTCTCCTGGGGGTAAATTGTAGTGAACCACTTCAAAACCAGCATTTTGCAAAGATGCGATCGCCCTTTCCCCATAATGTTTAAATATCATTGGGTTAGAAACTAGCAACACCTTCTTACCCAGTTTCAACCCCGCCATTTTTGCACCCAGTTGATCCAAACTTCCAGGTGCAACAGTTATTTCATAAGACTTTTCTGGTATATCTACTTTAATGACAGAACTCATATAAAAACCCTGATATAATTTACGCTTGGGTATTTTACCGCAGTTTGGTAATTAATAATTTCTCTGTCACCTGTCACCTGTCACCTGTCACCTGTTTCCATGATTCAATATAAATAAGTCACTAAATCAGGAGAAAAGCAAATGGCTGTAGTTGAATACATTGTATTTTTAGGCGCGTTCATGGGTATAGCTGTAGGTTTAATGTTTGGTCTACGTTCCGCCAAGATCATCTAATCAAGTAGGTTGGGTGGACGTAAGGAAACCCAACATTGTCAATTCTTTTGTTGGGTTGCGCTGTCGCTTAACCCAACCTGCTTTTGTTATATCATCGCTGGAGTTGGTGTTTTTTCCTGCTTTTGAAACGGTGGACGCATTTCCAAACCCAACAAATTCAACATTTCCTGATCTGCATCATAATCAGGACAGGGAGTAGTCACCGTCAACATTTTGTTATCATCGCTGGAAAAGATCGAATTTGCACCAGCCATAAAACACAAAGCTTGTTCAACTTGGGAAAGTTTCGCTCTACCTGCACTCAAGCGCACATCAGAAGTAGGCATGACAATTCTAGCAGTAGCAATCATCCGCACCACATCCCAAATCGGAACTTCTGGCTGGTTTTCCAAAGGTGTACCCTCAACTTGTGAGAGAATATTAATGGGTACAGATTCAGGGTGAGGTTGTAAATTAGACAGGGTGTAGAGCATTCCTACCCGATCTGCCACAGTTTCACCTAAGCCGAGAATGCCACCAGAGCAGACAGTAACATTAGTTTGGCGGACATTTTCAATAGTATTGAGGCGATCGCCATAAGTCCTTGTACTAATAACAGTGCTGTAATACTCTTGGGAAGTATCCAGGTTATGATTATAAGCATACAATCCCGCATCTTCTAAGCGTTGAGCCTGATTTGCAGTCAACATCCCCAAAGTACAGCAAACCTCTAAACCCATCGAAGTCACATCCTTCACCATATCCAGGACTTCCTCAAACTGAGAATTATCCCGCACTTCCCGCCAAGCAGCACCCATACACACCCGACTCACACCTGTTTCCTTTGCTTTCCTGGCAATATTTAAAACCGTATCCTTTTCTAACAATGCTTCCGGCTTTACTTCCGTTTTATAGCGAGAAGACTGAGCGCAATAACTACAATCTTCAGGACAACCACCGGTTTTAATAGATATCAGCTTACAAACTTGTATTTGTTGGGAGTTATGAAACTGACGATGCACACTAGCAGCTTGATAAACAAGCTCTAGAAATGGTGTATTATAGATTTCCAAAATCTCATCTTGTTGCCAATCGTAGCGTATTCCCACCGTTACTATCCTTTTCTAAATTGTTACTAAAATACACAAAATTACACAAAATTAATAATCATAGGATATGAAATCAGACCTGCCACTAATTACAACTGATCGTCTGTTATTAAGGGTGGCCATTTCCGAAGATATACCCCAAATTATCCGCTATTTTACTGTAAATAAAGACCATCTTACTCCATTTTCACCAACTTGGGCAGAAGGCTTTTTTACACCAGAATATTGGCGATATCAAATCGAACAATATCATCTAGAAATAATTCATGGTTGCGGTCTGAGATTCTTTATTTATCACAAAAACCAACCCAAAGAAATAATAGGTGTTGTTAACTTTAGTAATTTTTTACGAGGAGCAGCTAATTATTGTCATGTTGGATATAGTTTAGCAGAGACAGCCCAAGGTTATGGTTACATGACAGAAGCCTTAAAAAGTGGTACTGAATATGTATTTCAAGACTTAAATTTTCACCGGATCATGGCTAATTATATGCCCCATAATCGCCGTAGTGGTAATGTTTTAAAGAGACTAGGTTTTGTCATAGAAGGATATGCAAGAGACTATTTATTAATTAACGGTAAATGGGAAGATCATATACTTACCAGTATAACCAATCATCACTGGAAACCGTGAACAGCAGTCAGGAGTCAGGATAAATATCAATATTACCAATCACCAATAATGTAAGATAAAGAGAACAACAATTAAAAACTCCTAAAAATGACACTTGCTCAAACCCAAAATCATACAAATTCTAGTAATCCTCTTCTCAATCTTAATTATGAAAATGCCTTAGAATCTCTAGGTAATGATTACTATGATGAAGTTGCAGCAGAGGAATTTCCTCAACATATTTTACGCTGGCGTAATGATTCACTGTTACCAAGTTTAGGACTAGATCCACAAGTAGTTAAAGACGAAGATTTTATTCATGCTTTTGGGAAATTCCAAGGTAGAAAACCTTTTTTAGCACTACGTTATCACGGTTATCAATTTGGTGAATATAACTCCCAATTAGGTGATGGTAGAGGTTTTCTTTATGGACAAATACGCGGAACAGATAACGAATTATACGATTTTGGCACAAAAGGTTCAGGCAGAACTCCCTACTCCCGTGGTGGTGACGGAATGCTCACCCTGAAAGGAGGAGTTCGGGAAGTTTTAGCAGCGGAAGCATTACACCGTTTAGGAGTAAAAACTTCTCGCTGTTTAAGTATGATTGAAACAGGCCTAGGTTTATGGCGGGGAGATGAACCTTCTCCCACTCGTTCCTCAGTGATGATTAGAATGAGTAAATCTCATATTCGGTTTGGAACTTTTGAAAGATTAAATTATTTAAAACGTCCTGATCTAACTCAAAAATTATTAGATCATGTCATTAATGAATATTATCAAAACCTGAAATATGATGATGATAAATATGCTTTATTTTATGCAGAATTAGTAAAACGAGTTGCGGAGTTGGTAGCACAATGGATGGCAGCTGGTTTTTGTCATGCGGTATTGAATACTGATAATATGTCAATTACTGGAGAAAGTTTTGATTATGGACCATATGCTTTTATTCCTCACTATGATCTATACTTTACCGCTGCCTATTTTGACTATTATCGTCGCTATTGTTACGGTCAGCAACCAAGTATTTGCCATTTAAATTTAGAACTCCTACAAGAACCATTAAAGGCAATTATTAATATCCATGATTTACAAAGTGGTTTAAGTAAATTTGCAGAATACTATCGGCAAGAATACCGTAGTTTAATGTTGAAAAAGTTGGGTTTTGAGGATTCATTATTTCCCCAAGCTGATGATTTATTGGAATTGACAATTACTTTTTTGAAAGATAGTCAAATTAATTATCATCAATTCTTTGCGGATATGGCACGGACATTTTCCATTAAATGGCGTGATGAACCAGCCTTAGTTATGAATGGTTCTGATATTATTCCCACAGTGGGAGCATCAGCAGTCTTTGATAATTGGTGTATTCTTTATCATCAAATTCTCAATAATTTTGACCTAGAGGAAATAGAAGTAATTGCTAAAACTTTGCACAAGCATAATCCCCAGGCTAACTTATTAAGACCTGTAATTGAGGATATCTGGCAACCAATAGTAGACGCAGATAATTGGCAACCTTTTTATGATTTAGTGGGACAATTTCAGTAATACACTAGCTATCAGCATTGAGGTTGAAAAGTTTTGCTGATAGCTTTTACTTAGATATGATTAAGTTTTCCCTGATACTTTTGCTTTACGAATAGCCTGTTCTACTAGCTCTATTAAACTCTGTGGACTCATTTTTTTACTGGGAACAATAGTAGCAATTCCTATACTTAAATTAAAATCTTTATTTCCTGTTAACTGGGGATGATCAAGCTTTACTTGTTCTATTTTTTCCCTAATTAATTTTCCTATATAAACAGCACCTTTGGAGTCTGTGCTAGGTAGTATTACAGCAAATTTATTATTCTCATAGCAAGCTACTAAATCACTTGATCTCTTGACAACTGACTTGATTGCTTGAGCTAGTTGTTGGAGGATTTGATCTTTTTTAGCATTATTTATATTTTGGGAAAAATCAAAATTGCACAATAATAATGAAAGAGGTAACTGTTTTGTATCCAGTTTTTTCCACTGAGAATTGAAGTATTCATCAAATTTTTTCCGGTTAGCTAACCTGGTGATGGTATCAAATAGAATAACTGGTTGCAAACTCTGATTAACAGAAACCAAAGCATTTGTTAAATGTTTATGTTCATCCATTTGTTTTCCTAAAGTTTGATGATAATTGATTAATTGTTGATTCTGATCATAAATGATTAACTTACGTCTAACTTGTGTTAATACTTCTTCATCTTCAAATGGCTTAGTGATACAGTCTACTCTGTCCATTTCAAAGTTTCTGATTTTTTCTGTAATTTGTTTTTCGCTACCCATGAAAAGTATGGGAGTGTTAATAGTCTCTTTTTCACATTTGAAATGTTGATAAACTGGATAACCATTAATATCTGGGATGTTTATATCCAAAATAATTAAATCTGGAATTTGCTTTTTTGCAATATCTAGAGCTTTTTTGCCACTGATAGCTTTTTTAACTTTAAATCCTGGCAATTCTAAGATTTTAGAAAGTAGATGTAAATGCCCTAAATTATGATCAACTAGTAATATTAAAGTATTATTTTTATCTAGTTGAGACTTATCTTTAGATATTGACAGGAGCATAACTAATTGTACCTAGTTGAAGATATGTTGATAATTGCATCAAAATGCAATGTAAAATGCAAGTAAGTTGAGGCAAAAAAAATTGAGTATAATCATATTTATGTGTTTAGATATAAGATGCAATATCTAAAGTGCTTGTTTATATGAAAACTTAACCTGAGAAAATTCCACATCTAAACTCAGAAATCTTACTGTCATCTGATTGGCTACAAAAGTAGATATACCCTGTGTCATTTTGTATAATGCTAAAGGAATCCACATAGTTAAAAATTAAATGCCATTAGATACTTACACTGAATTTTTGGAGAAAATCAGGATTATTAAGTCTTAAATTTCTTAAATTTAACATTTTAAAATCCCATGTAGAAGCTGAGTGCAGCATCTTTTGGTAGCATATAGCTTTTGCAGTATGGTTTTTAATACTCAGTGATACATCCGTTTATTGTGTTAAGAAATGCACATTTCATAAGTATAGATATGATCATTACAACTAGCAACTTAGTATTGTACTAAAACAGTGATCAGTATCAACTTTGACAATAACATCAACTTTAGAGGATGTGAGCAAGGGTTTGATGAATAGTTCTGGATGCAGCGATCGCCAAAAATAATTGACAAATTCCTCTATTTCTGCATCATTCATCCCTGACTTACCAGCAGCAATCATTTTCTGTTCTGCTTGTTTACGCCATATTAAAGAGCAACGATAATCACTGGGATCAAGTGCTATCAAGTTATCTAAGCGTTGCCATAATGGTAAATAAGCTCGTAATTGCTCGTTCATATCTTGGGCAAAAGCCCGGTCTTGATCTGTGATAATAGGCACTGGTGCAGTAGTAAAAGCCTGGGGATCAATGGGAACTACACCGACAAACCAACCTTCAAACAGGACGATATCAATGTTGGTAACAATTTCTGGGGTAGTGCGATCGCCAGCACCCGCATAAGCTGATTTATCAAAGCGAGGAACTGTCACAGGACTATTGCCTTGACGGATTTGATCAAGTACACTTAAACCTAAGTTGATATCATGAGTTCCTGGGGGACCGCGCCATATCAAGCGGGGATCTTGTTGCTGTAAAGCCAAGCGATCGCCATAGGTCTTGTATAAATCATCTAAAGATAAACTCAAGGTACTGTATCCCAACTGCTGGAGAATTAAACTCAGCACTTGGCACATAGTGGTTTTACCTGTTCCTTGTCCACCTAAAATACCCTGAACAAAAGCCCTACTTAAATTTTGACGACTCGCTGCAATTTTCATGGCCAAAGGTAGCCATAAATCCCACAGCACTTGTAACATAGCTGGAGTAGGCATTTGCAGGTTAGTTTCGCAAAATTGGTTAAAAGTGGGAAAAACTAATTTTAGTAAGTGCGATCGCTCAAAAATGACTTGAGCCACATTATCTTTAGTAATATCGAAAACCTTAGCTCGTTGATGATCTGCTAATGCTGCTGTTTGTGCGGAAACTTGCCAAGCTGTATCTGTTTCACCCGTGAGCAAAAACTCATTCAGTAAATCACTGAGCATAAATCTTACCCCTGACCAGAAATAACCTAAACACTCAAGAACCTAATTTAAAGGCTTCCAAAAATAGACTATAAATGAAACCTACTTTCAGAAAATTCAAAGTTTCTACCCATAAAGCTTGTCTAGCCATAAAGCTGCGACTATAGAATATTCTGCTAGTAACCTCCGTCATAACCACTAAAACAGCAGCTATCACAATGTCTAAAGTAGCCTCCTGTCCCGCAGTCGTAGACACAGCAGAACCCAGAAAAAAACCAAATAACCAACTAATTACAAGTAATGATAATCGTCGCCAAGGATTAATAAACCATTGTCCTACAGTTGCAGCAATGGCATCAAACAATTTGTTCAGACGGGTATTTTGCATAAACGTGATCAATAACAGGAAAGATAAATCAAGTCAAAAGTCGAAAGTTAACAAACTCTGGCCTATCTGCTAATAACTACAGCGGTTTCCGCTCTTATGAGATACATCTTAGCCCCCTCATCGCACCCCCCTCAATCCCCCCGCAACGGGGGGAAGAAAAGGATAAACTTTTGATATTGGAGGGGGTTGGGGGTGGGGTTCTTGTACCTCACAACATCGGGAAGTGCTGTAATAAAAATTTTATCCCTAAAAACTAACATTATGAAAACTTCTATGTATCGCAACTTAGCCGTAATCACTTGTACCGTGGGACTACTCGGACTCGTAGTCGGATGTTTAGGAGTAAGTGTATCTTTTGAGCCAGACCAACCAAACATAATATCAACATTAGTAGATGAAACACCCATACCAGATATAACACCAACAGAAACACATATCTCTCCCAGTCAAGCCGATATTACCAGCACCAGTAACAAACAAGTCAAAAAACCAACTCCTGGCAGTTTGCGAATTAGTAATCAAACAAATCAACCCATCCGCCTGGCTATATTAACGCAACAATCAAAAACCAAAAACTCATCATCTCGTAAAAGTCAGTATAACCCTCCAGCCCATTGGGATTTTTATCCCCAAGAAGGTAGTCAAAAAGGGTTAATTTTGTACTTACCAAAGGGTAACTTAAAACTAGAAACAGGAGATATTTTAGTAGCCTTTGCCCAAGATGGTTCTCGTAGCTATTGGGGACCATATATCGTGGGGGAAACTTCCTCACCAAAATGGAATTCCCAAACCCAAGAATGGCAACTTACACTAACTCCATAATAGAGATGAAATAAACTCAATCAATAAAAATGTCCAACAACAATTCACCCAAGCATATTACCTCTGGTCAAGAAATTTATCAGAGAATATCTGACAACATTCAAAAAGTCATTAAAGGTCAATCTAACGCAATTAGAAAACTACTAGCTGCCTTTGCCAGTGGTGGACATATTTTACTAGAAGATTATCCCGGTACAGGGAAAACAACCTTAGCTAAAGCTTTAGCATTTTCCGTTGATGTTAACTTTAAACGTATTCAATTTACCCCCGATTTATTACCATCAGATATCTTGGGAGTTTCGATTTTAAACCCCAACGCGCAAACATTTAAATTCCACGAAGGTCCGATTTTTGCCCACATTGTTTTAGCTGATGAAATCAATCGCGCTTCCCCTCGTACCCAGTCAGCATTATTAGAAGCAATGGCAGAATTTCAAGTTACAGTTGATGGTAACTTACGCAAATTAAAAGATCCATTTTTTGTCATTGCCACACAAAACCCCGTAGAATCTCGCGGAACTTATCCCCTCCCCGAAGCACAAATGGATCGGTTTGCCATTCAATTTAGTTTAGGATATATTTCCCCAGAAGAAGAAGTTAATTTACTTTCAGATCAAATACAAAAACATCCCATAGAAACCATTCAATCCTGTGTAAATTTAGAAGATATCATCACCTTAAAACAACAAGTTAAACAAATTAGAATTAGTGCTGAATTAAAACGTTATTTGGTTGATATTGTTAACGCCACGCGCACAGCAGAAGGTGTACAATTAGGAGCAAGTCCGAGAGCATCCATAACCTTAATGAAAATTGCCCAAGCACTAGCTTTATTTGATGGTTATGAATTCGTCACACCAGAACATATTCAAGAATTAGCAGTCTCAGTAATTGCCCATCGTTTGGTTATGCAACCCCAAGCGCGGTTCTCAGGTAAAACCGCAACCAGTGTAGTTGAAGAAATAGTTCAATCTCTCCCTGTTCCTATTTGAAAATTTGGGATTTTGGATGGATTACACTAAATAAAGACACTAAAAGGAGTTTATCACCGATAAAAGCAGATAAATACACAGTTGATCAGCTTTATTCTCTAATTTAGGAGTTTAAAAACATGAATACATCTACACCTTTCAATCCTGCTTATGAAGAAATTATTAAATTCATTGCTAGTGGAGTTACACCGCAAAGCTTGGTTGAATTTCAAGTATCAGAAACAGTAAAGGAAAGAGTTGCTGAATTAATATTTCGTGAAAAAAATGAGACTCTTTCTACTGAAGAGAAATCAGAACTTGATCATTATATGGTACTCGAACATTTATTAAGACTAGCAAAAGCTCATGCTTATGAATTTATTACAGAGGAGTGATAAAATCTGACTATGGATCGTCCTTATCTCAATAAAGAACTGCGTCGCTTAGTAGCAAGTCGGGCTGATTTTTTGTGCGAATATTGTCTGATAGAAGAAAAATATACTGCGTTAGGTTGTACCATAGATCATATTATTAGTATTAAACATGGTGGTTCTTCGGATGCTGATAATTTAGCTTATTGCTGTGTGTTTTGTAATCGGTTTAAAGGTAGTGATATTGGTTCAATTGTTTGGAAAAATAAAGAATTTATCCGGTTTTATCATCCACGCTGGGATAATTGGAGTGAGCATTTCCAATTAGATGATTCTCATATTCAACCTTTAACGACGATTGGAGAAGTAACAGCAAGAATATTAGGTTTTAATGATCAACCTCGTTTATTAGAACGTCGAATTTTAATTTCTAAAAAAAGATATCCTTCATCATCTGCGATTAACAAAATGAATCTATAATTCTATATCTTAAAATTATATGTTTACCTAAAATGCAAAAACTTATCTACCAAATATATCATTTTAATTCCTCTCTCCAACACAGACTCAGAAAACGAGTAACCATGAGTGGGTTTACAGTCATTTTGTGTTTAATTTTTGCCGCTGCTTTGGGTATAGATACTACTCAAAATATGACCTATCAAATATTTACATTTTTAGTATCTATTCTCATCATCTCTACTATTTTTAGTTTCTTCTTTCGTTCTCGCTTTAGTGCAACTCGTACCTTACCAAAATTTGCCACAGTAGGAGTCAAATTAAAATACAAAATTATTATTCATAATAAAAGCGATCAAACACAACTAAATCTAAAACTATTTGAAAATTTTGCTGACCCTCGTCCTACATTCAAAGAATTTATTGAAACGCCAGAACCAGAAGAATATAAACGCACATCTTTAGATATTAAACTCGGTTCTTATCGTTGGTTATGGTTAGTTTCTCGCAAACAGTGCGGAACAGCTAAAACCTTAGAATTACCAGCACTAAAACCCCAGAGTAAAACTGAAATTATTGGCGAAATTACACCAAGTCATCGCGGTTTAATGCGATTGGTTAGTTTAACTATAGCTAGACCTGATCCCCTGGGCATTTTTAATGCTTGTCAAACTATTTCTGCACCCCAATCTTTATTAATTCTCCCTCAATTATATCAACTTCCACCAATTCAATTACCAGGTTTTAGTAAATATCAATCTGGTGGAGTAGCTTTAGCTTCTTCTGTCGGTGATGCAGAAGAATTTCGCTCTTTAAGAGAATATCGTCCTGGTGACTCTATCCGCAAAATTCACTGGAAAAGTTGGGCTAAAATTGGTAAACCTATTGTTAAAGAAGAACAGGATGAGTTTTTTGTCCGTCATGCTTTAATTTTAGATACATTTCAACCAGAAAAATATAGTCAAATTCTCGAAACAGCTATATCATTGTCAGCTTCTTTAGCTTCTGATGTCCAAACCCAAGAATCTTTATTAGATTTAATGTTTGTGGGTAATGAAGCCTATTGTTTTACCTTTGGGAGAGGACTTAGTCACACAGACAAAATGTTAGAAATTCTCGCTTCTGTAGGTGCTTGTCGAGATCAAGATTTCGATTCTATCATTCCTGTGGTGTTAGAAAAGATTTCTATGTTAAGCGGTTGTATTTGTATATTTTTATCTTGGGATGAAGCCAGGAAAAAGTTAATAGAATATCTAGAACAAATGAATATACATACATTAGTTTTTATTCTTAGTGAGAATAAAACAGATGATTTTGACAACTTACAAAAAACTGAATTTATTAAGTATAACCTAGCCAAATTTCATGTTTTAAATATTCATAATATCCAACAGGAATTAATGCGATTATGAAAACACCACCTTTATTAATTGCTGCTGCTTTAATGTTTTGGGGTTGGCAAACAGGACTATGGACTTTTGCGATTCCCATCGCTATAATTTTAGAATCTCCTCGGTTTGTGCAGTCACGCTGGGATTTTTCTCCAGATGATATCAAACGCATCGCTAATTTATGTTTAGTTATTCTGGTTTCTTTAACTGTTTATTTATTAGTTTCTAGTCGTTCTTTTTATATAGTCTATACTCTTTTGCAATGGTTACCAATTATCTCCTTACCATTGATAGCTGCTCAAGTTTATGCTGTCAATGAAAGCATTAGTCTGACTACGCTTTTTTTCACATTTAATGATCAAGAAACAGGACAACAAAGCCATCAGTTTCAAATTAATTTAACTTACCCCTATATTGCTGTTTGTATTTTAGCTGCTAGTAATGCAAATACAGAAAATATATCTTTTTATATTGGCTTGTTTTTACTGACAGCTTTTGTACTTTGGAATTTTCGTTCTCGCCGATTTTCCCCTGCAATTTGGCTATGTTTATTCCTGACTGCGGGAAGTATGGGTTTTGTCGGACAAATGGGACTCCATCAACTACATCTGCAAGTAGAAAATCAGTTAGTAGAGTGGTTTAGTGATATAATTGGGCAGGAAATAAATGCTATTAATAAACAAACAAGTATCGGAGAAATTGGAGTTTTAAAACAGTCTAATGAGATTGTTTTTCGGGTAAATTCAGAAACTAAAGGTAATTTGCCAATTCTTTTAAAAGAAGCAACTTATAATAAATATCAATCGGGTTTTTGGGTGGCTGTTAATTCTCAATTTAAACTTGTAAAACAGGAAGATAATAATACAACCTGGCGGTTAGGAAATCATCTAGAAAATAGTTCTCAACTTTCTCAACTTACTATTTATGGAACATTAAATAATGGCAGAGGTATTCTCAGATTAGCTAATGGGACATTTGCAATTAATGATTTACCTGTTAATGAAATGCAGAAAAATCAATATGGAACAGTCAGAGTATCGGGGAAAGTTAATGATATCGGTTATAAAATTAATTTTAATCAACAATCTTCTTTAGATAGTCCACCAACAATTGATGATTTACAAATTCCACCATCAGAAATACCTGCAATCACTTCTATCGTTCGTCAATTAGATACTAAAGGAAAAACAATACCAGAAATATTACAAACTTTAGATGCTTTTTTGTTAAATAATTATCGTTATTCACTCCAACTTACAGATAAAAAATCAAATATTACACCTTTATCAACTTTTTTATTAGATACCCGTTCTGGACATTGTGAATATTTTGCCAGTGCTACTACTTTAATTTTACGCGCTTTAGGTATTCCTGCTCGTTATACTGTGGGTTATTCTGTTCATGAATTTAGCAAGTTAGAACAGCAATATATTGTCCGTAGTCGTCATGCTCATGCTTGGACAATGGTATATTTTAATGATAAATGGCAAGCTTTTGATACTACACCCCCAGACTGGACAAGTATTGAAAATTCCCAGGTTTCTCAATTATCAATCATATCTGATTTATGGTCTTTTTTGAGCTTTCAAATTTCTGGGTTTTTTAAATATCTAAGAAGTAGTGGTTTAATTAATTATCTGTGGTGGTTGTTGTTGCCGATTTTTTTAATCATGTTAAAGAAATCTGTTCCTAATAAAGCTGTTAAACGTATATTTCAAAAACAGAAAATATCATCAATTAGTCAGAAATCAGAAATAATTAATCATGATTCAGAATTTTATTTAATTGAACAAGCATTAAATGATTTAGGTTTTATGCGTTATCATTCTGAGTCTTTAAAAAATTGGTTAGCAAGATTAAAAAAAGAGTTACCAGCATCTTATATGATTGATGATTTATCCTCGTTAATGGAAATTCATTACCGCTATCGTTTTGATCCTCAAGGTATTCCAGATACTGAACGAGAAAAATTAAAATCTGCCGTACAGTTATGGTTAGAGAAATTAAAAACCAGCAATTAATAGACTTCTAAACTCTGTATTTCTTCTCTTGCTTCCGATAATACGAGAACAAAATCTTACTAAAGAACGACTTTTGAACTATTGTATTTATGAGAAAGATGCGATTTACCGTATCTGTGAGTATTGATTTATGAGGCTAAAATTGAGCGATCGCCAATCTGTTGATCAATGGTTTAATCACATAGAAAAACGTCCAGCCCTTGCTGTGACTATGGCCATTGTCTGGTTACTGTTGATAAATTTCTTCGCTTTTGGCTGGAATTTGGGCAATATCGGTTTAATTGACGAAACTGAGCCACTTTTTGCCGAAGCTTCCCGACAAATGTTAGTAACAGGTGACTGGATCACACCTTTTTTCAATAGTGAAACTCGGTTTGACAAACCAGCATTAATTTATTGGTGTCAAGCGATCGCCTACTCAATCATGGGTGTAAATGAATGGGCCGCACGTATCCCATCCGCATTAGCAGCTACAGCCGTAACAGCTTTGGCTTTCTATGTAGTTCAGTGGTATTTTGCTGAAAAAGACAAACTAGAACAAACAGAAAAACCCGCTCGTCGTTACCTCACAGCCGCCACAGCATCGGCTTTAATAGCACTCAACCCAGAAATGATCGTTTGGGGTAGAGTTGGCGTTTCTGATATGTTACTGACCGGTTGCATCGCCTCAGCTTTATTATGTTTCTTCCTGGGATACGCTCAAAATTCCGTCCCTGCCCGTTTTCCTAATCAATGGTATTTAGCTTCCTATGTGTTAATGGCAGGAGCAATTTTAACCAAGGGGCCAGTGGGAATAGTTTTACCAGGTTTAATCATGATCATCTTTGGGGTGTACCTGGGTAAATTTTGGCAACTGTGGCGAGAAATGCGCCCGATTTTGGGACTATTTCTAGTATTCCTGATTTCTGCTCCCTGGTACATCTTGGTGACTTGGCGTAATGGCTGGAATTTCATTAATGCCTTTTTTGGCTATCACAACATCGAACGCTTTACAGAGGTAGTTAACGGTCACTCAGCCCCTTGGTATTTTTACTTTTTAGTTGTGTTATTGGGGTTTGCACCCTATTCGGTATTTATTCCTGCGGCCATAACGAGATTAAAATTTTGGCGGCGATCGCAAATCATCGGCCAAGAACGTTCTCAACACTTAGATTTATTTGTCTGTATTTGGTTTTTGGGTGTATTTGGCTTTTTTACCATCGCTGTCACCAAACTTCCCAGTTATGTATTACCCTTAATGCCAGCAGCAGCTATTTTAGTAGCTTTGTTTTGGAGTGATTTATTTACAGGTAGACAAACAGAAAAATCTTTCCGCATCAGTAGTTGGGTAAATGTGGCTTTATTGTCAACAATAGCCGTAGCATCATTTAATGTTCCCCGCTTAGTAGGAACAGATCCTGCTGCACCAGAACTTTATCAAAAAATTCAAAACTTAGGAATTACAAATTTAGGGGGGATAATTTGGTTAATTGCGGCCATGGCGATCGCTACTTTAATCATAATTCATCGCTTCCGTCCTATCATCGCTATTAATGTCATCGGATTTATTGTCTTTCTCTCTTTTGTATTAATGCCAGCCTTGTTTTTAATGGATTCAGAACGTCAACTACCATTAAGACAATTATCTGCGATCGCTGTCGCAGAAAAACAACCCAACGAAGAATTTGTCATGGTAGGTTTCAAAAAACCAACGGTAACTTTCTACAGTCAAAAAACCGTTAATTACATGAAATTTGCCCAAGAAGCAGTAGATCACATTAATCAAGAAACAGCTAAAGACAATCATCCCCCATCAATACTAATGTTGACAGAACAGAAAAAATTAATTGAAATGAACCTACCACCGGATCATTACAAAAACATCACTACAAAAGGAGCTTATAACTTAATTCGTATTCCTTTACAGAGAATTAAACAAGATCAAAAAGACAAAATGGATATCTTGTAATTCTCATTCATCAATCAGGTGGCGAGTGAATATCCCTATCACCACCTTTGATCATGATTCTTACGGAATGGTTTCAGTCCCCTGGCGGGGATTATTGATATAGCAATGGACAAAGCGGTTAGGACATTAAACAGAACTAAAACTTAGACACTGAAAGACTTCTAGGACTGTCACCTTGCTATAAAGTTTAAATCCCACTCTCCGTACCTGAATTTTGACATAAAAAACAGCCGCCTCCCAACGGAAGCGACCATTATTTAAACTAGGAAAACTAAAAACCGATTTTAGTAATCGAAGTCTCCGCCACCCATACCAGCGCCAGCAGCAGGAGCGCCATCTTTAGGTTCTGGTTTATCAACAACAATACACTCGGTTGTCAACACCATACCTGCGATAGAAGCAGCGTTTTGCAATGCAGAACGAGTAACTTTAGCAGGGTCAACAATACCAGCTTCTAACATATCAACGAACTCGTTGGTAGCAGCGTTGAAACCAATGTTGAAATCCTTCTCTTTCACTCTTTCAGCAATTACAGCGCCGTTTTGACCAGCGTTTTCGGCAATTCTCTTCAGAGGAGCAGGTAAAGCACGAGCGACAATTAAAGCACCAGTCAACTCTTCATTTTTGAGGTTGCTGTTAGCCCAAGTTTCCAACTGAGGAGATAAGTGAGCTAGGGTTGTACCACCACCAGGAACAATACCTTCTTCTACAGCAGCTTTGGTTGCGTTGATCGCATCTTCCAAGCGTAGCTTTTTGTCTTTCATTTCGGTTTCGGTCGCTGCACCAACTTTAACTACAGCTACACCACCGGACAATTTAGCTAAACGTTCTTGTAATTTTTCCTTGTCATAGGAAGATTCGGTTTCTTCCATTTGACGACGGATTTGTTCACAACGTGCTTTCACAGCAACATCATTACCTTCAGCAACGATGGTGGTAGTATCTTTGGTGATAGTGATGCGGCGAGCTTTACCTAAGCTTTCTAGTTTGGTGTTATCTAGTTTCAAACCAGCATCTTCGGTGACTAATTGACCACCGGTGAGGGTTGCAATATCTTCCAACATTGCTTTACGGCGATCGCCAAAACCAGGAGCTTTCACAGCCGCAACGTTAAGTACACCGCGTAAACGGTTCACAACCAAAGTAGCTAAAGCTTCTTTCTCGATGTCTTCAGCAATAATTACCAAAGGACGACCGGAACGAGCTACTTGTTCAAGTACAGGTACTAAATCTTGAACTAAAGCAATTTTCTTATCAGTTAACAGGATGTAAGGCTCATCAAAAACGGTTTCCATCCGTTCTGCATCGGTAGCGAAGTAAGGGGAAATATAACCCTTATCAAAACGCATACCTTCGGTAATTTCTAATTCGGTGGTCATGGACTTTCCTTCTTCCAAGGAAATTACACCTTCTTTACCCACCTTATCCATCGCTTGAGCAATCATGCTGCCAACTTCTTCATCGTTACCAGCAGAGATAGCACCAACTTGAGCGATAGATTTAGAATCTTCTACCGGACGAGCGTGTTCAGCAATTTTTTCTACCAAGAACGCAGTAGCTTTATCAATACCGCGCTTCAGAAGAATTGCGTTAGCACCAGCAGCTACGTTACGTAAGCCTTCTTTAACAATTGCGTGAGCCAAAACGGTAGCTGTGGTTGTACCATCACCAGCAGCATCATTAGTTTTGGAAGCAGCTTGACGAATCAAAGCTACGCCAGTATTTTCAATATGGTCTTCTAATTCAATTTCTTTAGCAATAGTGACACCATCATTAACGATTTGTGGTGCGCCAAATTTCTTCTCTAGAACTACGTTACGTCCTTTGGGACCAAGGGTGACAGCAACAGCTTCAGCCAGAATATCAATACCACGCTCAAGGGCGCGACGGGCGTTTTCGTTGTAAATAATGCGCTTTGCCATAATCTGTATAATTCTCGAATTGGTTATTTGTTGATTGTCAATTTTTCATCAGTTACTTGGTGGGGTTTGACTTGCCAATTCAAAATTTTGACTTTTGACTTTTGACTTGTTAGACCCCTCATCACTCTATTAGCTGACTACTGCTAGAATATCTTTCTCAGAAAGCAGTACATATTCTTCAGTGCCAAGCTTAACGTCAGTGCCAGCATACTTGGAGTACAGCACTTTATCGCCTACTTTAATTTCCATTTCTTGGCGGCTACCGTCATCGTTACGCTTGCCAGGGCCAAGATTTACTACTTCGCCGACTTGGGGTTTTTCCTTAGCGGTTTCGGGCAAATACAAACCACCTGCGGTCTTTTCTTCAGCGGCGGTCACTTTTACGAAAACGCGATCGCCCAAGGGTTTAACTGTAGATACGCTTAGAGATACAGCTGCCATAATTATTTTTTCTCGCTTGTTAGCACTCTCGACTCCTGAGTGCTAATTTACCGAAAGCAAGCGACAAATGGCAATCATTGATTCTGTACGGGTTTCCGAACTAAGAATTGGGGTGAAGAGCACAAGAGACGGGGTGATGGGGTGATGGGGTGATGGGTAGAAAATATTTTTACCAATGCCCCATACCCAATGCCACATACCCGATGACTTTTTATCACCCATAACTGAGGCATAAATACTTAATTGTTGTAGTTGTCTGGTTCTGTTGCGTAGGTAGTGAATATTTTTATATGGACAACTTTATTTCCAAAGCAGCGAAATTGTTATAGAACTGTAATCAGGGACTTTCTTAATGAGTAACAACACAGTGAGTCACAACAGCCCTCCTATCCCCGCAACTACTAAAGCTTGGAACTTTCCAGCATTTAGTAAATTGATGGCATATCAACAACAAGTAGATCTGTGCCTAACGGGTTTTTCTGAACCCTGAAGTCAACCTCTAACCCTTGGGCATCAAAGTTAAAATAGTTTTGAATCTTGGGAATGCAAAAAACTATGACTCAAAAAGTAAGATATCTACCACAGACATGAGAATTAACTCTTGTGTATCTTGATCAATAACATCAATTGCTTGCGTATTTTTTGTTATGGACAGATAATGGTAGCTTACTCAGATGTTGTTTAGTATAGCTAAACAAAACAGAAGTCATTAAGCAAAGCACCCCGGAAAAATTAATCAACATCATGGTTGTAGTGGTGGTTGGTTGAAACAAAAACCTTTTTAACCCATCCTTTGCCAAAAAATTTCCTAGTTGCTTATGAATCTCTAAATTAAATAGAGGCTGAACATTCCAGGGATCTAGTAGAGCAGCAGTAAACTGAAAGTGCGGTTCAGTTGTAAGTTCGGGTGATCTTCAACTAAATACTGAACTTGTCAGCCAGACAGATTATGATTGGAGCAGGTTTTTTAGCCCCCCACTTTCAAAGGAATATATAATAGCGCATTATAAATACTATTGCTCTACGTATCCTTACTAGACTTTCCCAAGTTACTATTATGTTAAGGGTGTTCAACACTTTCATGACAACAAGGGATAAAGGCAAGTTAGGTGGGAAAGACAGTACGTGCAGCCAGCGCGGAATTTACGCCTGTGGACAATATCCGCCTTCGGGATTGGTGGAAGCAGGAAGCAAACAACAAAATGTTCTAGTTTATGCTTATAAGCTTAATGAAAATGAACAATTTGTGTAAGTGTTTGTTTTGCAGAAAATCTCACGGATTTCACCATCATAGAGAATAAATATTCAAAATCTTGATGGATAGAAACACGACAACTGCCAATGATATGAAAGAGTCCAGTATGAAAGATCACAAACGACTTCTATTAATTGATGACGACCCTAACCTCATTTTGTTGGTGAAGGATTACTTAGAATTCCGTGGCTATGAAGTTATCACCGCTGAAAACGGACGAGCTGCTTTGGATATTCTAGAACATGATGTTCCAGATATGATTATCTGTGACGTGATGATGCCAGAAATGGACGGTTACACTTTTGTAGAACAAGTCCGGCAAAATGAACGTACTAGCTGGATACCTGTTCTTTTTCTCTCTGCTAAGGGACAAAGTGCAGACCGAGTTAAAGGTCTTAACAAAGGTGCTGACGTTTATATGGTTAAGCCCTTTGAACCTGAAGAACTCGTAGCACAGGTAGAATCTTCCCTGAAGCAAACTATCCGTTGGAAAGAACATCAAACCAAGGGAGGAGAAAACGGCTCTCGCATTCAAGTTCCTTTTGATGTCCAGTTAACTCCCACTGAACTGAAAGTGGTACAGTTTGTTGCCAGAGGTTTAGCTAACCGAGAAATCGCTGAGGAATTAAATGTTAGTCAGCGTACAGTTGAGAGCCATGTTTCCAATATGTTGGGTAAAACCAATCTCCACAACCGTACTGAATTAGCACGGTGGGCGATTGAAAATCAAATGGCTTAAAAACTCTACTGATTTCTGAATGTTTGAGTTTTGAGTTAAAACATGGTAAATCAAAGCTCAATCTCATTACTTTCAGTTTAATCTGACTTAGAAGACTAGAAAATTAGAAAATTTGAATTGTGAAGTCTATGGATTACATTAACCTTAGCTTCATAATTCATTTTTTTATGATACATTCCTAAAATCCTATCTTCCAACCCAGATATCACCTAAAATTATTTATACATTCACCTCAGTGAATTGCTTGTATGTCTGACTTTTAGGAATAGGATGTAAGGTTTAGGCTGTAGGGTTGTAACTAAATCAAAATATCTATCTAAATTTACTCATATCTGATAAAGAATAATCGTAAACATTCAGCTATTGAATAATACCTAATGGCTGAATGCTTACGTTAATTATTAATTTCAAAAAACAACATTGACATAATTTTCTCTCAGTTGTCAGTTCTCAGTCATTATTTATTTTGACTGCTGACTCCTGACTGGCAAAATTATTAGTTGTTAAAGTTTAGAATGAGCGCCATCACAAAATGGGGGATTGTTAGTTACTTTACATTGACACAAGGCAACTTTTTTCTTTTCAGTTAATTCAAATGCTTGGGGTGTAAATTCTGTGCCTTGATGGCCACCATCACAAAAAGGTTGATTTTTAGATTGTCCACAGGTACACCAGTAATAAGTACCTGCTTCTAGTTCTAAAACAGCAGGTTTTTTATCAGCAATTACAGGTTTAGTCATAGTGCTATCCTCTCAAATTTGTTTGTCTTACTCAGTTTAGGTATTAATTGATTTCAATAATTAGACTGAATAAGTCTACACTATTGACTTTAACCTATGTACAATTACTATGGATAGTAGGCACTTAAAAGTAATATACTTACCAAAAAGTAACTATGAAAGCCGAATTAGAACAAAATAATGCAACAAATAGACTAACTTGTGAAGTGGAAACCACTATCAAAATTATTGGTGGACGCTGGAAAGTATTAATCATCAGAGAATTAATTTCTGAAACTAAAAGATTTGGGGAATTACAACGTGCTTTATATGGAATTACTCAAAAGATGCTTACTCAGCAACTCAGAGAACTGGAAGAAGATGGGATAGTACATCGAGAAATTCACGCACAAATACCTCCTAAAGTAGAATATTCTCTCACTCCTCTGGGAGAAAGTCTAAAACCTATTCTCTATGCAATGCACGATTGGGCAGTTCAAAATTTATCTCACACGAATGATCATAATTCATAATTTAAAAAGATACCCGATTTACCAAATAAATCAGATATCTATTTATTAGCATTAATTGTTTTGTAAATATTCAATAGCAGCTGCTAATTTTGATGGGTATGCTTTAGCAAAACTTTCAAACCAAATTCCTTCGGAAGACAAAGGGTCTAATTTATCTATCCATGCTTGTGCTTGCTTTTTTAAAGCTTCTCTTTGTTGGACTTTAATTTGTGCTTGACGATTTTTTTCTTGTTCTAATTCCTGTTGTTTTCTTAATTCTTCAGTAGCATCTCTTTCCACAAAATCAGCTTTTACTTCTGCTAATAAATTATCTATTAAAGCATCTGATTTAGAAACAGAATTAATCAAAGGTTTGGCTGTATTTGCTGTTGGATTTTGTGGCCGATGGATGTTTTTTTTTGCTTCTGTGTGTTCAGCTTGAATTTCAGCCAATAACTTATCAATGGAATCCATTGTTTCCACTCCAAATTATGTATTTAATTAATCATTAATTGCATTTAGTAGCACTTCTGATAAACTTATATCTTCCATATCATCCATTGTTACTGTGTCACAAATATCAAATTTTGCCCCAGCACTTTGTAGTTGATCATCTAGAACTTTAAGAAAGCGCATAGCTTGGGGATCTTTACCCACTTGAATAAATGAAATACCTAATTCTTCATCTCTATCCATACGACGAGAAGCTTCTATAATCACTTTCATCACTGCTTTACGATCATCTGGTTCACCATCAGTTACAACTAAAATTATTTCTCCATTTTCCTTAGTTTGGTTACTAGATTTACGTTGAAAATAATCATCTGTAGCGTGTTTTAATACCCCTGCTAAATCAGTAGTTCCAGAAGGATCATTTTCTTGAAAAATTTGTACTACCTTGCTAGATGTAACATTTTCAAAACGTTTAAATCTTCCGGAAAATAAATAAATAGTTATGCCATCAGGATCTAACTGTTCACATTTACTTGCTAAAGCTAAAGTAGATTCTTGGGCTACAAACCATCTAGTTTTACCGCCTTTTTGATCTGGTGTGGCCATGCTACCACTTTTGTCTATAATTAAAGTGTAATCACGATTTTCCAACATCTATCTATTCTCCAGTCATGAATAAGGAAACAACTACTAAAAATTTGTAATTTTAATTAATCATTGATTGCATTCATCAAAACTTCTGTTAAACTAATTTCTTGTAAGTCTTCTAATTTAATGGTATCACAAATATCAAATTTAGCCCCTATGCTTTGTAATTTATCATCTAGAGATTGAAAAAACTTTGTGGCTTGAGAATCTGAACCTACTTGAATAAATGAAATTCCCAGTTCTTTTTCATTATCCATTTTGTGAGTAGCATTAATAATGATTTCACAGACTGCTTGCTGATTATGTTGTGTACCGTCAGTTATAACTAAAATTATTTCCCCGTTAGGTTTAGTTTTACCAGTAACTTTGCGGGAAAAATAATTATTAATGGCATCTTGCAGTACACCTACTAAATTGGTTGAATCAGCAGGTATTTCTTCTGCAAAAATCTGGGCTACTTTGGCAGATGTAACATGATCAAAACGTTCAAATCTGCGAGAAAATAGATAAACAGTTATACCGTCGGGATCAAATTCTTCACATTTACGAGCTAAGGCTAAAGTAGATTCCTGTAAAGCCAACCATCTGCTTGTTTCACCTGTTTCATTCAGTTTGGCCATACTGGCACTGTTGTCAATAATCAGTGTATAATCTCTGTTCTCTAACATTTGTTATGCTCCAATTTTGATGGTTTAATTTGAAATTTTGGATTTTAGTAAGTATGCAGAAATAAAAATATTAAATATTGAATATTGAATATTGAATATTAAATCTGAATACTTACAGGTTTCACACTTTAAAGAATCGGATTAATTAAAATCAGTTTGATTAGAAAATATTGATGCTCAATAATTAATCAGTGATAGCATTCATTAACACGTCAGACAGACTCATTTCTTCTAAATCATCTAAGGTTACGGTATCACAAATATCGAATTTAGCACCAACACTTTGCAATTGATCATCTAAGGCTTTCAGAAATTTTGTGGCTTGCGGATCTGAACCAACTTGAATCATAGAAATTCCTAATTCTTCATCTTTATCCATTTGCCGAGTTGCACTAATGATGACTTCAAATACAGCTTTACGATCATCAGGTTCACCGTCAGTCACAACTAAAATTGTGTCTCCATTAGCCTTAGTTTGACCAGCAGCTTTCCGCTGAAAATAATTATTGAGAGCATCTTGCAATACACTAGCTAAGTTGGTTGTCCCCGCAGGATCATTTTCCTGAAATATCTGAACTACTTTGGCAGAAGTGACATTTTCATAACGTTTAAAACGCCCGGAAAAGGTATAAACTGTAATCCCATCAGGGTCAAACTGTTCTGCTTTTCTAGCTAAAGCTAGGGTAGATTCTTGAGCGATATCCCATCTACTCTTACCACCTACTTGGTCTGGCGTAGACATACTACCGCTTTTGTCTATGATTAATGTATAGTCGCGATCGCTCATCATAAATCTCTTTGGTAATTTTTCTGTTTTTATTTTAACTCTTAGGTAATACGACTATATCTAGATACAGATGGATTGTAATAATGATTTAAAGTCTGGATATCTAGAAACAACTATTTTCTAAGGTAGAATCACTAAACAACTAAATATTGAAGCCATTGATGATTTCTCTATCTAGCTGACAACCATGAATGTGCAATCTAGTCTCAGATAGAAAAATTTGATATTACTTGCTTTGAACATAGGAAATATCCGGTTTTCCCGGTAATTTGATTTTATAGTAGGTGACGGGGAACAGGTGAAAGTGATAGAAGAGAAGCCTATCAGTGTATAAGTTTTGGTTTTGATTGATGTCCTAACCTTCTTGTTCGTTTTCTTGTTCGTTGCTATATCAAATCACTAACTCAAATTATGAGGACGACTATGACTGTTACAGAAATCACAGAAGCTACATTTAAACAGGAAGTGTTAGAAAGTGATACTCCAGTTTTAGTGGATTTTTGGGCCCCTTGGTGTGGCCCTTGTAGAATGCTATCTCCCGTTGTTGAAGAAGTTGCGGCTGAATACGATGGCCAGGTAAAAGTGGTGAAACTGAACACAGATAAGAATCCCACTGTTGCTAGTCATTACGGTATTCGTAGCATTCCTACCTTAATGGTATTTAAGGGAGGTCGGCAAATTGACACAGTTGTAGGTGCAGTTCCAAAAGCTACTTTAGCTAAAACTCTAGCACAGTATATTTCCGTATAGTTAGTTATCAGTTATCAGTTGTACTCCACTTCACACTTATTATTTTACAAATAAAAAGCCTGAAATTATTTCCAGATAATCCTTTCAGGCTTTTTACTCTTACAATTCATAATTATTTAATCTGTTTCAATATCTGCCGAATGTGGGTTCCAATATCTCTGCTAATCTACAACATCCTCCATGCTTTGGCTCTGATAGCAAAAATAGAGTGTAATGTTCCAGATTGCAAATCATATCAAACAATCGGCGTTGCTGAATCAAGGTATGAAAATGAAAAACTAAAAATCTGAAGTATTAGTCACGTAATAGTTTAGCGATCGCTAATAAATAAAAATCATATTCCAAATCAGCACTGCCCAAAATTCTTATTCCTCAATTATTAGCAAAAGGCTATGAATTTGTGACCATTGATAGGTTTGGCAACAATGAATAAATACTGTTAAATCCCTTCCTTAAATTGATTCACAACTTTATCCAAACCGACAGAATGGGCAGCTTTAAATAATAGGCGATCGCCTGATTTTACATAACTCTTTAATCTCGCTACTAAATCACTATGAGAAGTAAAACATTCACAGGGAATATCCTTCGCGCTGTTAGCGATCATTTCTGCATCTTTACCATCGGCCAAAACTAACAAACCATCTAAACCTAATTTTTGCACCATTTCCCCTACTTGTTGATGTAAATCTAGGGATCTTGATCCTAATTCTTTCATAGCTCCTAATACAGCTATTTTTCGCTTTCCAGGAGTATCTGCTAATAGTTGTAAAGCCGCTAACATTGCTTCTGGGGCTGCATTATAAGTCTCATCTAAAACTACAATATCATTAGGTAAATTAAACTTTTGAGATCGCCCTCCTGGCATATTTACCATTATCCCAGATTTTAAATTTTCCCAATCAATTTTTAAGACCTTCCCTACTGCTAAAGCTGCTAAAAAATTACTAGCATTATGGCGACCAGGTAAAGGCAAAGGTAAATTCACACCCTCCACTTCTATAGTTTCGTTATCAATTAAATTTCCTTGAATATCTCCACCCAAAAAACCATAACTAATAACTTCACCTTGCCAACATTTCTTCGCTGTTTCCATTAACAGTGGACTATCATAATTGAGAATTGCCACACTATCACTAGGCATTTCTTGTAATAACTCACATTTAGCTTCAGCAATCGCTTGTTCTGAACCTAGCAACTCAATATGTGCTGTTCCCGTATTAGTAATGACACCGATATTTGGTCTAGCAATTTCTGTTAATTCTGCAATTTGTCCTTTTCCTCGCATTGCCATTTCAATAACGGCAAAATCAGCTTTAACATCTAGTTCTAACAGGGTTTTAGGTACACCAATTTCATTATTAAAATTGCTATAGGTTTTATGAACTTTGCCTTGAGTTCCTAATACTGCGGCGATTAATTCTTTAGTTGTGGTCTTACCCACTGAACCCGTTACTCCAATCACAGGAATGGAAAAGGAATCTCGCCACCATCTGGCTACTTGCTGATATGCTTTTAATGTATTAGAAACTTTTAATACTGGATATTCAGAATTTGCATAAGTATAATCAACTATAGCTGCTATTGCACCCTTCGCGATCGCAGTTTGTATAAACTCATGTCCATCAAACTTTTCACCACGCAACGCCAAAAACACTTCACCAGGTTGTAAAATCCTTGTGTCTGTTTGAATACCGCAGCTGATTTGAGTTAAAGCAGATGCAGATAAGTTCATAGAATCGGCTGATAGAATTTCCACCAATTGGGATAAAGAGGCCAAACCAGGCATACTGATCATCAATAAAAGTTAATTACAAAATCCTACAATTATCGTGACCATAAATAAAGCAAATCCTCAATTTCCTAAAAAAGAGTTAGCTGTTACCGGGTTTAACAACACCCCAGGAGTTTAAATTTTAGTGATCTCCTATTTTTTCTATTGTTTCAATTACTGCCAAACCTATACTAGAAGCTGCAATTAAAGCGATAGCTGAGATCAAATAGGTGTTTGTCAGCATTTGGAGGGCTTCGTCAAAAACAATGTAGGTGGTCATCTATTCACCTTCTCAACCTTTAGCGGCTACTAGCTATATTTATTTCTCTACACTTTGATAGGTCAATCTCTCTGATTTGTTCCTAGCTCTAGTATCTTAACAAAACTTTAGCTGTTTCAAAACCCCATGACAAACTTTTTTCTTTAAAGATTTAATGAAATTAGCCTAAATTAAGTGAAATGCTATACATAAAAATAATATGAGTCAAAACAACTTCTTATACTGGTGTTACTATTATTATTTTTGTATTTTATTACACATTTGACGTTAATTGAGAGTTATCATCGAATATTCACATTTGCCAACAGTTACTCATCGCCTATTAATACAACAAAAATTTTGACATGAAAATTAAATAATAAAAAACCCCAGCGAAACTAACCGGGGTTAATAGGAGAAGTCAGAATGACGATGCAGAAAACTGTACTGGATGCACAGAAACTTTAAAAAATTAAATAGTTTTAGGGTGTTATTAATCCCATGTTTGTCAGTTACACACTGTTTAGTATTTTTTTTTAGTTATTACTTTATGTAAACAAACATAACAAGTTTATTACAAAATGTCAATAGAACTTGACAGAAAATTATAAATCGGGGTGATAACACTATCTTTTAGTCGGGAGTAGGTGATGGTATTTCCATCTGTAAAGCTTTCAATGCTATGGCAGATAAGAGTTTCAGCTAGTTGCTATACTCAAAACGGCTGAATCATTTGATTCTATAGGTAAGGATTTAGCACTGCTAAACCCATACACATCAAGGTTTTTCGTCATCTCACAAAAGTCTTATTCTAGCAGCTTCTTTACCTTTTATATATGTCTTTATTTTCAGTAAAACTACTTGTTTAGTCTAAAAGCTTAATATAGACAAAAACTTAGCGGCTTACACCTAAATGTAAACCGCTATGCGTGTAATTAAACTTTAAAATGGGCAGTACCAGACTCGAACTGATGACATCCTGCTTGTAAGGCAGGCGCTCTACCAACTGAGCTAACCGCCCCTGTTTTCTTGACTTAATTAATATAGCATAGACTTTTTAAATTTTGCAAGGGGTTAAAGAAAATTTTTTTCAGGTTGGGGGTTGGTTGTCAGCTATACTGACTCAGTATTCAATATTGACTTTTATTCAAAATGCCCTCTGGTCAAACCCATGATCGCATTACTATTTGGTCTGTACCTGTAATATCAGGTATAACTTTAATTTCCACTCATAGCAGCAATATGACATTGTTAATTGCGGGTGGGTTTATGTTTGGTGGGTTGATGTTTGGTCCTGACTTAGATATTTATTCCCGTCAGTTTCAACGTTGGGGATTTTTACGTTGGATTTGGCTACCTTATCAAAAAAGCTTACGTCATCGGTCTTTTTTGTCCCATGGGCCAATTATTGGCACAACATTAAGAGTGGTATATCTCAGTACATTCTTAGCAGTTGTAGGGATTTTAATTTTAGTTATTTTCGCTAAATTGGGTAACGTGGCTTTGAATTGGGGGGAAGTTTGGGGAAGCGTGGGGCGGACTATATCAGTATATTATAGAGAATTTTTAGCTTTGTTTTTAGGGTGTGAACTGGGTGCAATGAGTCATTCTCTGAGCGATTGGACTAACTCAGCATACAAACGCTATCAAAAGCAAGGTGTACAGGGATTGTTGCCAAATGGCAAAATAAAGAAACCTAAGGTTAATAGTCGTGGTAAACGTAGTTCTCAATCTAGAACTAATAAAAGCCGCACCAAGTAATAGTGAATAATAGTTAATAACTTTATCCCAACAAAATATACAGAGGAAGCAAAGTTTTATGATGGAAATAAATCACAATCAGACCTTAACAGCATTACAAGAATTAATTGATGTAGTGGCAAAATTGCGATCGCCTGAAGGTGGTTGTCCTTGGGATTTAGCACAAACACCCGAAAGCCTTACCCCTTATGTAATTGAAGAAGCTTATGAAGTAGTAGACGCAATTCAAACCGGGGATAAAAAAGCGATCGCTGAAGAACTAGGAGACTTATTATTACAAGTAGTTTTACAAGCGCAAATTGCCAGTGAAAACGGTGATTTTTCCCTGCAAGAAATAGCTGAAGGAATTTCGCAAAAATTGATCCGTCGTCATCCTCATGTTTTTGGTGATGTGACAGTAGAAAATGTAGAAGAAGTTCGTCAAAATTGGGAAACCATCAAAGCCGCAGAAAAAGGAGAAACCTTAGAAACACAAAAACTGAGTGATAAACTTAGTCGTTATCGGCGTAGTTTACCACCATTAAACGCAGCCATGAAAATATCTCAAAAAGCTGCTAATTTTGGGTTTGAGTGGAATAATGTAGATGAAGTTTGGGGCAAGTTCCACGAAGAATTAGAAGAATTTCAACAAGCATTAGCTCAGGAAACACCAGAGAGACAAGAATCAGAATTAGGTGATTTACTATTTGCAATTATTCAATTAGCTAGATGGCATAATCTTGATCCGAGTGTAGGTTTACAAGGTACAAGTCAGCGATTTATTCAACGATTGCAAAAAATGGAAGATGTGATTGATCGTCCACTGAGTGATTATAGTTTGGAAGAATTAGATGCACTTTGGCAACAAGCCAAGGCTAAACTTGCGAAAGATTAAATACTATTTCCTGTTTCCTGCCAGAGAGTGAAACCATCCATCAACGTTAACTTTTGATAATTAAATGTCATGTGCGCCCAAATGCCTATAATGAAGATATGAATATATTTGATAATTAACGTCATTTTTATTAAGAAAAAAAGGACATTAATCAATAATTTCTCCCTGCTTTAATCAAAGCAGGCTAAAAAAATTAGATCCCAGAATTTAACCGGGAGCATCATAATGAATTCTCCGCGATCTACCAAGAAAACTCAAGTTAATAAATCTACAAATCCAAAATCCCCAGAACAACAAAGTAAAGAGCCAGAATTATTTCCAATTGTCGGCATAGGGGCTTCTGCGGGGGGATTAGAGGCATTTACACAACTATTGAGCCATTTACCCACAGATACAGGTATGGGATTTGTGCTGATTCAGCATTTGAGTCCTACTCAAAAAAGTATGTTGTCAGAGATTCTTTCCCGGACGACCCAAATACCTGTAACTGAAGTACAGGAAGGAATGGTTGTACAACCGAATCATATTTATATCATTCCCCCTGGTAAAACAATGACTCTTACTCAAGGGGTACTGAAACTCAAACCCCGTGAGAAAAGCCATGGCCAACTAATGACCATTGACAGTTTCTTGATTTCCTTAGCTGAGGATTTGGGTAATAAAGCCATTGGCGTGGTGTTGTCAGGAGGTGATGGAGACGGTACAAGGGGCTTAGAAAGCATCAAAGCAGAAGGGGGTATTACCTTTGCTCAAGCCGAAGAACCAGGAATGGTGAGTACAATGCCTAACACGGCCATAGCTTCTGGTTATGTAGACTTTATCCTCACTCCTGCACAAATCGCCGAAAAGCTGGTAAATATTAGCACTCATCCCTACATTAATGACTCAAAAACAGTTAAACCAGTTGAAGTTATCCGAGAAGAAACAGATGCGCTATTAAAGATTTTCCAGATTTTAAAGACGGCTACTGGTGTTGATTTTACCCATTACAAGCAAAATACCCTGAAGCGACGCATTCAACGGCGGATGATGTTGTATAGATTGGATCAGCCGGAAGATTACCTTAATTATCTCCAAAATCATCCGACTGAAGTCACCGCCTTATATCAAGATGTCTTAATTACGGTGACAAGTTTTTTCCGAGATAAAGAAGCTTTTGAAACTTTAAAAACGAAAGTATTTCCTACCATTGCCAAAGATCGTCAGTCAGATTCACCTTTCCGTATTTGGGTGGCGGGATGTTCAAGTGGTGAAGAAGCTTATTCTATTGCAATTTGCTTACTGGAATTTTTAAGCACCAAGGGAATGAATATCCCGATCCAAATTTTTGCTACAGATATTAATGAAGTAGCGATAGAAAAAGCTAGAGCAGGCATTTACAAGCCTAACCAAGTAGCAGATATTTCTCCAGAAAGATTAAAACGCTTTTTTGTGCAAGTGGATGGTGGCTACCAAATTAGTAAATTAGTCAGAGAACTGTGTGTTTTTGCTAGACAAAATCTAATTGGTGATCCGCCTTTTTCCCGCATGGATTTAATTACTTGTCGCAATGTTCTTATTTATTTGGGTGCTGTTGTCCAAAAAAAGGTCGTGCCGATTTTTCATTATGGTCTTAAATCTACAGGCTTTTTGATGTTGGGTACATCGGAAACAGTGGGCGAATTTACTGATTTATTTACTCTGGTAGATAAAAAGTATAAAATATATGCTCGAAAAATCGCACCTACCCGATTAGCTATTGATTTAATTGCTAGTAACTATCCAGTAGAAACGGCAAAATCTCAAATAATAGAAAATGACGCTTCTTGGCATGAGGTAGAAATACAAAAAGAGGCTGACAGAATTGTGTTAAACCAATTCGCACCTGTGGGTGTAATTATTAACAGTGATTTGGATATTTTGCAGTTTCGGGGACAGACAGCTTCTTATTTACAACCAGCACCGGGAAAACCCAGTTTTAATTTGCTAAAAATGGCAAGAGAAGAATTACGGCTAGATTTACGTAGTTTAATTCATCAAGCTAAAAAGCAAAAAATGCCAGTCAAACAGGAAGGGATACAAATCCAAGAAGAAAAGCAAACTAGGCTAGTAAAAATTGATGTAATTCCCTTTCAACCTGCTGGTACAGGAGAAGAATTCTTTTTGATTTTATTTGCAGATACATACTCGTTACTCAGTTGTTCATTGCCAGTAACTGGCAAGATTATATCTGAAGGGGAGCAAAAAAATAGTTATGAGCAGGAAATTTTGATTCTGCAACAGGAACTAAAATCTACCAAAGATTATCTACAATCAATTATTGAAGAACAGCAAGCCAGTAATCAAGATTTGCGAGCAGCTAATGAGGAAATTCTCTCTAGTAATGAAGAATTACAAAGTACCAATGAAGAATTAGAAACAGCCAAGGAAGAAATTCAGGCAACTAACGAAGAACTTAATACTATTAATGATGAATTACAACGGCGAAATATTGAATCAAATCAGGTTAGTAATGATTTACAAAATCTCCTGAGTAGTATTAATATCGCTATTCTTATGTTAGGCGGAGATTTACAAATTCGCCGTTTTACTCCCGTAGCTGCGTCAATTTTTAACTTAATTCCTTCTGATGTAGGACGACCATTTAGTGATATTAAACATCGGTTAAATATTTCTGATTTAGAAGTAGAAATTTTAGAGGTTATTAGCACCCTGAATTTGAAAACTTTGGAAGTGCAAGATCAAGATGGTCATTGGTATGATTTACGGATTAGACCCTATCGAACGATAGATAATAAAATTGATGGTGCTGTAGTAGTTTTGGTAGATATTGATGCTATCAAACGTAGTGCTGAACAACTGAGAGCATCCCGTGATTATGCAGAAACAATAGTAGATACTGTACGCCAATCTTTAGTAGTGCTAGATGTAGATTTACGGGTAATTACAGCCAATCAATTTTTCTACGATACATTCCAAGTATTGCCCGAAGAAACAGAAAATCGTTTGGTTTATGAAATTGGCAATGGCCAGTGGAATATTCCTCAATTGCGATCGCTCTTAGAACATATTCTCCCTGAACAAACCTATTTTGAAAATGTGGAAGTTGAGCATAATTTTGAGCAAATTGGCCAAAAAACCATGCACCTTAATGCTCGAAAAATGCCGCAAATAGATGATGAACAGCTAATTCTCCTCGCAATTGAAGACATCACCCAACAGAAACAATTAGAAGCAGAACGGATTCAACTGCTAGAACAAGAAAAGTCAGCTAGAACAGAAGCGGAAACAGCTAACCGTGCTAAGGATGAGTTTTTATCTATCCTTTCTCACGAGTTGCGAAATCCTCTTAATTCTCTGTTGGGGTGGACACAATTACTACAGAAACAAAAACTTGATGAAAATCAATCTCTTCAGGCATTAGAATCTATTAAGCGTGCTGCTCATGCTCAAAACCTGCTAATTGGGGACTTATTGGATGTTTCTCGCATTAGCTCCGGTAGAATGTATCTGGATGTTCAACCTATTCAACTTGTACCCATAATTTCCGCAGCCATAGAGGTTGTCAGTTTATCCGCAGAGGCTAAAAATATTCAACTGCAATCGAGATTAGATCCTACACCTACAACCTTACTAGGAGATCCAATTCGTTTAGAACAGGTATTCTGGAATTTACTTTCTAATTCTGTGAAATTTACCCCTGCGGGGGGAAGAATTGATGTCACTCTCAATTACACAGATTCTCAGGCAGAAATTCAAGTTACAGATACTGGAGTAGGTATTAGCGCTGATTTCCTCCCTTATGTATTTGAGCAATTCCGTCAAGGCAATAGTAGTACACGCAAATCAAATTCAGGCTTAGGATTAGGACTGGCAATAGTACGCCATTTGGTAGAACTCCACGGTGGTACTGTGGAAGCATTCAGTTCAGGGCAAGATGAAGGTACAACTTTTACTGTCAGGCTACCTCTGCAAACTAACCTAGAAGAAAGTGATATAGCTCCAGAACCTGTTTCTTCCCCCACTAATTCCCCATCGTTGACTGGTGTGCGGGTACTAATTGTGGATGATGAACCAGATTTACGTGAATTATTTAAAATCGTTTTGGAAGACTTGGGAGTTGAAGTCACACAGGCCACATCAGCACAAGAGGCAATGTCAATACTTAAAGCTAATCCTGGTAGTTATGATGTACTTCTATCTGATATTGGTTTGCCAGGAGAAGATGGTTATGAGTTAATTCGTCAGGTGAGGATGCTAAGTGCTGAAGAGGGTGGACAAATTCCTGCGGCTGCACTGACTGGTTATACAGGAGATACAGAACAAGCAGAGTCTTTAGCAGCAGGATTCCAATTGCATATGAATAAACCTATTGAACCTGATCAATTGGTAAATGCAGTTGCTGCTTTGGTGGGAAGAAGTAATCATAGGTGACAGATTTTCCACTGTGGGATGCTTTTGTCTCCTCAAGCCAGTTACTTGCTTGGTGCTGATATCTCGGTCAGTTTCTTGCGCTCCCCATTATTCCTTAATATGAGAAACTGTTACAAAATTGGCTGACGGCTGAAACCCTTGCTCAATATAGGTTATCACCATTTTCACTACACAAGTTTTCAAAAATTTTAAAAAATATTACGAAAACCCCTTTACAAATCGAAATATTTCCCCTAATATAAATTCATGAGGTAGAAACACCTACCAAATTATACATACATAAAACGCAATCATAAGAACATGACCACAACCATTCAACAGCGCCAAAGCGCAAACGTATGGGATCGCTTTTGTGAGTTCATCACAAGCACCGAAAACCGTGTATACATCGGCTGGTTCGGCGTACTCATGATCCCTACCCTGTTAGCAGCAACCACCTGCTTCATCATCGCCTTCATAGCTGCGCCTCCCGTTGACATTGACGGTATCCGTGAGCCAGTTGCAGGTTCTTTAATCTACGGAAACAACATCATCTCTGGTGCAGTTGTTCCTTCCTCCAACGCTATTGGTTTGCACTTCTACCCTATCTGGGAAGCAGCTTCCTTAGATGAGTGGTTGTACAACGGTGGTCCTTACCAGTTGGTAGTATTCCACTTCTTAATCGGTGTAGCTTGCTACTTAGGTCGTGAATGGGAACTTTCTTACCGCTTAGGTATGCGTCCTTGGATCTGTGTTGCATTCTCCGCTCCTGTAGCAGCAGCAACCGCAGTATTCTTGGTATACCCCATCGGTCAAGGTTCATTCTCCGACGGTATGCCTTTAGGTATCTCCGGTACATTTAACTTCATGATCGTGTTCCAAGCAGAACACAACATCTTGATGCACCCCTTCCATATGTTAGGTGTAGCTGGTGTATTCGGTGGTTCTTTGTTCTCTGCAATGCACGGTTCTTTGGTAACATCTTCCTTGGTTCGTGAAACAACCGAAACCGAATCTCAAAACTACGGTTACAAGTTCGGTCAAGAAGAAGAAACCTACAACATTGTTGCAGCACATGGTTACTTCGGTCGCTTGATTTTCCAATACGCTTCCTTCAACAACAGCCGTTCCTTACACTTCTTCTTGGCTGCATGGCCAGTAGTTGGTATCTGGTTCACTGCTTTAGGTGTAAGCACCATGGCGTTCAACTTGAACGGTTTCAACTTCAACCAATCAATCATTGATTCTCAAGGTCGTGTCATCGGTACTTGGGCAGATGTAATCAACCGCGCTAACTTAGGTATGGAAGTAATGCACGAGCGTAACGCTCACAACTTCCCCTTGGATTTAGCTGCTGGTGAAGTTGCTCCTGTTGCTTTAACCGCTCCTGCAATCAACGGTTAATATTCAACTAATTAGTTAAATAAAAAATACCATCCAGAAATGGGGGGTATTTTTTTGCATTGAACAAGCAGGAATTGAATATAAAGTTCTTAAAAACCAATGTTAAAATTGCGGTATGTACTGTTTAAAGGTTAAGGAATGACCACAAAAACATTGACATCTATTCAACCTAACCTGTACGAAGAAGATTATTATTTGTGGATAGAAACTACTCTCAAACAATTACAAAATCAAGATATTGAAAATTTAGATTGGGAACATTTAGCTGAAGAGATAGAAGCTTTGGGGATTGAACAACGCAGAAAGGTGGAAAGTTATCTCAAACAGTTATTAATTCATCTTCTGCTGTATTGTTATTGGGAAAGTGAAAGAGAGTATTGTCAAAGAGGTTGGAAAAATGAGATTGCTAATTTTCGGGATGAGTTAGAGTTTTCTTGTCGTTCCAAAACTTTATATAATTATTTTTTGGGTTGTTTAGATGCTGTTTATCTCAAAGCTAGAAAACAAGCAATTAATAAAACGGGTTTACCAAGTGAGACTTTTCCTGAGAAATGTCCGTTTACTCCTGAACAAATTCTCGATGGTGATTATTTTCCTGATATTTGTGAACGCAGATAAACGCAAATGTACGCGGATTTGATTTATAGGTGGTTTCGGATTTTTTCATTTAGACTTGACAAGGCGAGAAATTTATTTTATAGTATATGTTATGGGTGGGAAAGAGTGCGCCCATATATAACTGTTCCTTAGTGAACGCAGATAAATGCGGATGTATGTGGACTTAATTTGAGGATGTAGTGGTCAATTAGATCATATCCATTTGGTATTGTAAGTTTTCACTACAATTTAATTGGTTGTAAAAGATTTTATGATATCTTCGTACAGAAATTATCTATTAATCTTCTACTGATTATGTCTGATTTTAATAACTATATTCAAGATTTACAAATTAACATTGAACATGGTGGAGAACGGAGTCATTACCCTAGTTTAAAACGTCTGATTGAAGGGTTAATGATGGGAATTAATGCCAGAATTGAGGATAAAGGTAATCAAGAAGGTATTCCAGATTTTACAATTAGGAAAAATGACAGAATTTTAGGATATATAGAAGCTAAAGATATTAATATTGATTTAAGTAAAATTGCCAAAACCGAACAAATAAAACGTTATTTAGAATCTAATATTGGTTACAATTTGATTTTAACTAATTATCTAGAATTTCGGTGGTATGTAGATGGGGAATGTCAGAAAATTGCTAAATTAGCTAATTTGAAGAATGATGAAATTACCATAGTTGATGATTTACAACCTATCACGGAATTACTGCAATTATTTTTAGATCAAAAAGCTAAAGATATTAATAACTATTATGATTTAGCTAGGGAAATGGCAGCTTATACAAAAACTATTAAAAATGCGATTGAATTAGCTTTAGAAATAGAAGCAAATTCAGCAGAATTATATCAATTAAAAGAAACTTTTAAAACTATATTAATTCTCGATACAGATAATCAGAGTTTTGCTGATATGTATGCTCAAACTCTTGCTTATGGTTTATTTACAGCAAAGGTTGGCCATGCACAAAATCCGGGAAGTTTTAATTTTGATCGTCGCCATGCTAGTATTTATATTAGTGATAGAATCCCGTTTTTAAAAGGTTTATTTGATATAGTTATTGCTACTGATAGTGTGAGTAAAATTCATAAATCAATTGAGAATTTAGTGGAGTTACTAAATACAGTTGATATGACAAATATTTTAGAAACCTTTGGGAGAGAAACCCGTACAGAAGATCCGGTAATTCATTTTTATGAAACCTTTTTAGCTGCTTATCAATCTTCATTAAGAAAAAGTCGCGGAGTTTATTACACTCCTGAACCTGTAGTTAATTTTATTGTTCGTTCTGTTAATGATATTTTAGATCAAGTTTTTGATTTACAACATGGTTTAGGAAATCGGAAAGTGACAATTCTTGACCCTGCAACGGGTACAGGAACATTTTTATATGCGGTTATTAAACAAATTCGTGATTATATGACTAAATATGGGATTGATAGATGGAATAGTTTTTTAAGAGATATCAATTTACTCAACCGTTTATTTGGGTTTGAATTATTGATGACTCCCTATACTATTGCACATTTAAAGTTAGGTTTATTATTAGGCGATTTACGTTATCAATTTGCACCGGAAGAAAGATTAAAAATCTATTTAACTAATGCTTTGGAAGAAGGAATAAACCAAGAAGAAATTATTCCTGGAATTACGGAAATTATTGCGGAAGAATCTAGTCAAGCAGGAAAAGTAAAAACCGAAGTTCCGGTAATGGTGGTGTTAGGAAATCCTCCTTATTCTGTCAGTTCCCAAAATGCGAGTAAACGTAAAAAGACGGTTAACCAAGATACTAAATATTTAGCAGATATTAAATTTGATGGTGCAACTTGGCAGAAAATTTATAAAACTGGGAAAGCGGGGAAAACAATTACAGAATTAACCCATATTGGAGAACTTTTAGAATTATATAAAGGTAGAGTTAGGTTAGAAGATGAGAAAAATATTCAACCTTTGGATGATGATTATATTAAATTTATTCGGTTTGCTCAATATCAAATTCAAAAAACACCAACAGGTTATGGTATTATTGGTTTTATTACTAATCATTCCTATCTGAATGGTTTGATTCATCGAGGGATGAGGGAAGAGTTATTAAAGTTTTTTGATACTTTGTATATCATGGATTTACATGGTAATTCTTTGTTGAAAGAAACTACACCGGATGGAAATGTTGATCAAAATGTTTTTGATATTCAGCAAGGGGTAGCGATTTTAATTGCTGTCCGGGAAAAAAGCGCACATGATTATTTTTCTAATGCTTATAAATCCAGAGATGGTGTTAAGGAAATGGCTAAGGTGTGGTATTATGATCTCTGGGGAAATCGTGAGGAAAAGTATAAGTTTCTCGATTCTGCAAGTTTAGATAATGTTGATTGGATTGAGTTACAACCATCTGCACCTAATTATTTTTTTGCACCTAAAAACTTTGATTTAGCTACAGAATATAATCAAGGATGGAGTGTTACAGATATTTTTCCTGTAAATTCAACAGGAGTAAAAACTCATCGAGATCATTTTGTAATGGACTTTGATTTAAACATACTTCATCAGCGAATACAAGATTTTAGAGATTTAAGTATTTCAAATGAGCAAATATTAATTAATTATCAAATTAAAGAAACTTCAGATTGGAAAATTAAGTCTAAAAGACAATTATTAGCTATTGATAAAAATTGGCAAAATTATTTCACAACTTGTTTATACCGTCCTTTTGATTGGAAACACTATTATCATAACAGCAATTTAGTTAATCGTCCTAGACAAGAAGTTATGCGTTATGTGCTTAACAAAGAAAATTTATGTTTAATTACAGCTAGAGGAATTGAAATACCTAGAGTTTATGATCAGATTTTTTGTTCTGATCAAATTATATCAAACCACACTTTATCTATTAAAGAAATTAACTATTTATTTCCTCTCTATATTTACCCTGATACAGAAAATAAACAAACTAATCTTTTTATAGAAAAAACCCCTAACCTATCACCCCAGTTTTTAGAAACCATCAAAAACAAACTTGGTAAAACACCAACACCGGAACAAATATTTTATTATGCTTATGCTATTTTTCACAGTCCAACCTATCGCAGTAGATACGCAGAGTTTTTAAAAATAGATTTTCCTCGTCTTCCTTTAACAAATAATCAAGAATTATTTAACTCCCTCACCACCAAAGGAGAAGAATTAGTAAACCTGCATTTAATGAAATCATCAAAACTCAATCATCCAATAACCACCTATCAGGAAATTGCAGATAACCAAATTACTGAAGTTACCTATAACTCAGAACTACAAAGAGTATATATCAACAAACAAAATTACTTTACCGATATTCCCCAACACATCTGGGAATTTAAAATTGGTGGATATCAAGTATTAGATAAATGGTTAAAAGACCGAAAAAATGCCAAACGCACATTATCAGAGGATGAAATTACCCATTATCAAAAAATAGTCATTGCATTAACGGAAACCTTAGAAATAATGATAGAAATTGATAACTTAATTCCTGAATTCCCCATCAAATAAAAACCCAACCTAAAAAACCCTCTTCCTCTGTGTTCTCTGCGTTTCTGCGGTTTGTTACTCTTTCTTTGCGTCTTTGGGTAAGATATTAAGGATAAAAAAGTTGGGTTTCCTCACATCAACCCAACCTACAAAACTTTGCGTCTTTGCGTCTTTGCGTGAGACATTAATAATAAAAATGGTGCGTTACGCTATCGCTAACACACCCTACTATAAAAATTATAGTTTTAACATCTCCAATAACTCAGCTTCACTTAACTGTTTAATTCCCAAATTTTCCGCTTTCTCCAACTTAGAACCAGCGTCAGCACCAACAACCAAAAAATCAGTTTTCTTACTCACAGAATCATTAACTTTACCACCAGCTTTTTTAATCAAATCCTTCGCTTCATCCCGTTTTAAAGTTGGTAAAGTACCAGTCACCACAAAAGTTTTACCTGCAAAATTATCATTCACCTCAGTTGCAACTTCTGCTTTTTCCATGTTTGCAAATTGCAATCCAATACTTTGCAAACGAGAAATCAAACTTTGATTTGCACTGACATTTAACCATTGATAAACTGACTGAGCAATTTCCGCACCGATACCATAAACACCTTCAATATCCGACTGTCTCGCAGCAGCTAATTTTTCTACGGTGGTAAATTTCTCCGTTAATAACTGTGCGTTGACACTACCGACATGACGGATACCCAAACCATATAATACCCTATGCCAAGGCTGATTTTTCGATTGTGCGATCGCACTAATCAATTTTTGGGCTGATTTTTGCCCCATCCGTTCCAATGCACATAACTTATCTTCTGTCAAGTCGTATAAATCGCCAACAGAATGCACCAAACCCTTATCCACCAGTTGATGTACCAGTTTCTCCCCCATTCCTTTAATATCCAACGCATCCCGACTTACCCAATGTTCGATTTCCCCTTTCAAAATTGCTGCACAGGAAGCATTTACACATCTAGTAACCGCTTCTCCTGATTCTCTCACCACAGGTTGACCACATACGGGACAATGGGAAGGCATAATAAAAGGTGTTGTATCGGGGGGACGTAGTTCCTTAATTACACTTAGGACTTCTGGTATAATTTCCCCAGCTTTGCGAACAATGACGGTATCACCGATGCGGATATCTAATTGGGTAATGCGATCGCTATTATGTAAGGTAGCACGGGAAACAGTAGTACCTGCTAATTGTACTGGTTTCATCTCCGCTAATGGAGTTAACGCGCCAGTTCTGCCCACATTAACAGTGATATTTTCTACACGGGTTGGTGCTTCCTCTGCTGCGTATTTAAGAGCGATCGCCCAGCGGGGAAACTTCTGTGTAAACCCCAGTTGTTCTTGGATTTTAAACGTATTCAATTTTACTACTACCCCATCCGTCATATAGGGGGAATTTAACCTTTCCGTATCCCAATATTGGTAATATTCCGCGACTTTATCAATGGAATGACACAGTTTATGATTCCCATCAACACGAAAGCCTAACTTTTGTAAAAGTTTTAAAGCTTCCCATTGAGTATTAGCAACTCCAGAATCATCCACACCTGTAATATGCAAGGTATAAGCAAAAAAATCTAACTGCCGCTGTGCTACAATACGAGGATCTAACTGTCTGAGTGTACCAGCTACAGCATTACGAGGATTCGCAAATAACTGTTCACCTGCTTTTTGACGTTTCTCATTAATTTCTTGAAACACCTCTACAGGTAAAAATGCTTCTCCCCGTACTTCCACCTTGGCAATTTCTGGTATCCCGTCAAAATTCAAACGTAGGGGAATTGAGCGAATAGTCCGCACATTTTGGGTAATATCTTCACCCGTTACCCCATCACCCCTAGTTGTACCCCTTACTAAAATACCGTTTTCGTAAGTCAAAGCCAAAGCAGCACCATCAATTTTCAACTCTGCTACATAGTCCACATTATCGTGTAAATACTGATTAGGTAGGTGTCTTCGCCAACGTTTATCCCAGGTTTGTAACTCCTCAATATTAAAAGCATTCTCCAAACTATACAAAGGTATGTTGTGACGTACTGTAGTGAAATGGGTTGTTGGTCTTTCCCCTACGCGCTGAGTAGGACTATCAGGAGTAATTAATTCTGGGTGTTGGGTTTCTAACTCCTGTAACTCTCGATACAGTCGGTCATAAACCGTATCTTCCATCATGGGATTATCTAAGACATAGTAAGCATAACTAGCTTGTTGTAATAATCGTCGTAATTCTTCTATACGTTTAGCTTCAGACTGAGTTGAGTTCATGATAATAGTTAGAAAATAAAAACTTAATACCTCCGAATATCTATAATATCTCGAATAATCTCAATTTTAAATCTATCTCTTGTAAGTAGGAGTCAGTAAAAATAATATTTACTGACCGACTTTTTCAGACTAAATTCTAAATTTTGCATTCTAAATTCTTTTAACTATCCCAATCTTCCACCTCATATAAAAACCTAGTTTTACCAATCAACTTACGATTAGCTGAGGTACTTTGTACAAATACCACATATTGTTCTAAATTACTAGGTTTAATTCTAATACTTGCATCCATAGGTAAACCTAACAATTCCCTAGCTGCACCACCTGCAAATAAATCACCTGTTTTTCTATCCATCAAAACAATTTCTTTTTTAGCTTGGATAGTTTCTGTTTTGGTAAACTCATAAAAGCCTCTACCAACTTTAAAACTTAACCCATTCTCCAATACAAAAGCCTTGATAGAAATATCTTGTTCTACTTCCAAAACTTGAAAACGTCCGGGAGTAACTGCTTTTAAATCACTATCTTCATAATAGGAAACACCTTCTCGGTTCATCATGGTATTAAATATTTTATTTAATCCCCGACTCATCCTTCCTTGCTCAATTACCTCTTGTTCATAAGCTTGTAATTGTTCATTTGATGAATTTTGATAACAAACAGCTAAAAACAAATCAGTAATATAAGAAAATTGATCAAGATTGATATGAAAACCGCCCGATTTTTCAGCTATTTCTTGATAAAAAGGTGTAGCATGAGAGCGATTGAGTGCTTGAACTCCATAAACCATAATTCCGCTATCACCTAATTTATCTATTTCTTTACGCCAATTTAACTTTTGGGGATTATGTGCTGGTGCATGGGGAATATCATCACCAATTAAAACCAATGATTTACTAGCAGATTTTGACCAAGATAGAGATTGTGTTTGATGTAATACTAATTCATAACATTCTGGTGCATCTCCCCCATAGGTTGGTTCAACATTTTCGACAAAATTACAAATTTCATCTACATCACCAGACAGGTCGAAAATTTTTGTCACATAGCTTGAATCTGCATCACAATAGTCACCATGTGCGATAATTCCTATCTTAATTAAAGGAAGTTCATCCATCAATCTAGTAACAGTAGTTTTAATCTTTTTCCGCACCTGGGTCAAGCAAGGATACATACTACCAGTGGTATCAAAGCTGAAGACTACTTCTATATTATTGCTTGTCATAACTGTAACCAAATTTTCAGTTATTTATGATATGATATATATTTATTTTAAATGCTGTGAACATCTACAAAATATTACTGTAAAATATTGTAATATTCGGTTAGATTAAAAACAAGTAATTCAGTTAAAATACAGAGATAATTAATTTCTTGATGAGATGATCAGAAAAACGAGCCAAACACCCCCAATAATCATCGCTCATCGAGGTGCAAGTGGATATCGTCCCGAACATACATTAGCTGCATATCAATTAGCAATTGATTTAGGTGCTGATTATATTGAACCAGATTTAGTAATTAGCAAAGATGGGGTTTTAATTGCTCGTCACGAAAATGAAATTTCCCAAACTACAGATATTGCTGAACATCCTGAATTTGCCCATTTGAAAACTACAAAAATCATTGATGGAGAAATTAAAACAGGTTGGTTTACAGAAGATTTGACATTAGCAGAAATTAAAACTTTAACAGCAGAAGAAAGAATCCCAGAAATTCGTCCTCAAAATACAGATTATCATGGCATCTTGCCAATTCCTACCCTACAAGAAATAATTGATTTAGCCCAAAAATATAATGTTGGTATTTACCCAGAAACTAAACATCCCAGTTATTTTCAATCAATAGGGTTACCATTAGAATTACCGTTGTTAACTGCATTGCAAGAAGTTAAAATTTCTGTATTTATTCAATCTTTTGAAGTTAGTAATTTGCAAGAAATATCACAAAAAACAGATATTCTTTTAGTACAATTAATTAACCATACAGGTCAACCCTATGATTTTACTGTGAATGGAAATACTAACACCTATCAAGATATGATTCAACCTTTGGGTTTAAAGAAAATTGCCGAATATGCACAAGCGATAGGAGTTAATAAAAACCTGATTATTCCCAGCAATATAAACAATAAAATACAGTCTCCAACATCTTTAATTAAAAATGCCCATGCTGAGGATTTATTAGTTCATGCTTGGACATTTAGAAATGAGAATAATTTCCTACCTGTAGATTTTCACAATAACCCACAACAGGAATATAAATTATTTTTTGAACTAGGACTAGATGGAGTATTTAGTGATTTTCCAGATACCGCTTTTACAGCACGAGGTGACAGGTGATAGAGTTGAAAGTCTGTTTTTGTGTAAATCTTAATGAAAAATTTATAGTAAAAAGTTTTCATACCTCAAAAAATGAGGTATAATAGTAAATCTGTGTAGTCAATGGCTAACTATAATTTGGGCAAACGAATTATCTAGCTTTGGGTGCTTCACCCGAAAAGCCACAAAAACACAGCTGAAGGGTAATTTTAACCTCAGATGTATGATATACTGTCCTAGCTAAGGTCAAGCAGATACATCAGCGGGTGAAGATTAATTACCCCTGTTGCTTAATTACTGTTGTGTTGATGTCAAAGCCCTATTACATACTTTTGCCATTCCTGATGCAGTCCACTCTTGAGATGTTTCGTTACCTCAAAATACAGACTACTGTAAGGTTTACGGGGTGGATGGCGCAAAGGCATCTTTGCTTCTTGGGGTGTACGACAACCTTTTTTAACATTGCAACGCACACAGGCAGTAACGAGATTTTCCCAGACATCACCCCCACCACGCGATCGCGGCATAACATGATCAAGTGTTAAATCATCTCCTGTGTAACCACAGTATTGACAACTATGACCGTCACGATGCAAGATATTGCGACGAGTCATAGGAATTTCTTTGTAAGGAACACGGACGTAATGGCGCAACCGAATCACTGTGGGTAACGGAAAATCCGAGTAGATGACTTTACCGTTGTGTTCTACGTGTTCTGCTTTGCCTTTGATTAATAAAACTACGGCACGTCGCCAACTGGTAATGTTGAGCGGTTCGTAGGAGGCGTTTAGGACTAAAACCTTCCCCATTGATATTAGCTCAAGGTATTAGTTTTATATATTTTAACACAAATATATCTTCCTGGGGATATGAGAATATTTTATACTTTTAGGAATAATGGGCAGGAGTCCTACGATGAGGTAGTGAATAACCCAATGCCCAATGCCCAATTATTAATTACCTGAAGCTTTCTTAGCCTCTTCAACCCAGCTATCAAACTCAGCTTGATGATTTTTAACCCACTCCCTAGCATGACGACGGATATCTTCTGTACTATTTTCCCCATTCTTAAAGAGTTGGTTTTGTTTGTTGATATCATCAACAGGAATTTTAATCTGTGCAAATAAACGCTTGGCTGCGGGATTTTGATTTAAAAATTCCTTATTAGCTAAGATGCGGATATCATCAATGGCAAATCCTAAATTTTTACCCATTGCTGTAGTATCTTTCTCTGTCAGATTTTCCTGTCCTTCGGGTAGAGAAGTGAAGGGAACTTCTAACCAAACTACATCTTCACCAACCTTTAACTCACCAGCCATCCACATCGGAGTCCAAGTATAATAGAGGACTGGTTGACCTTGTTTATAGCGAGTAATAGTATCTGCAATCAGGGCTGAGTAAGTACCTTTGTCTTGTTCTACCGTATCTTCTAATCCATAGGCTTTGAGGTGATGGTCAAGCACCAACTGACAACCCCAACCAGAATTACACCCAGTTAAATTGGCCTGACCATCTCCATCAGAGTCAAAAAGTTTGGCAATTTTGGGATCTTTGAGTTGTGCAATGTTGGTAATGTTGTATTTATCAGCGGTTTTTTTATCAATTTGATAACCTTGCAAGAGATTAGCACTAATTACACCAACTCGTTCTAATTTCTCCTGACCACCACTTTCTTCAAAAAACGTATTGTGACCTTTTTCCCAATGCACAGGTGAGTAATCTAGGTCGCCTTGTCCTAAAGCTAGATGCATTGTGGTAGGTTCAATTCGTTGTGGTTCTGGAGTTGCGTAACCGAGTTTTCTCAAAGCCATGTTAACAATCTCGGTTTGGAAACGTTCTTCTTGTAAGCTACTGTGAACAGATTTTATTTCAATGCCAGTACCGGGTAATTGTTCTTGGACAGCAGTTTTAGTTTCCGGTATTGATCTCCAGATGGAAGTCACTAGCAAGATGGAAATAATTGTGGAAGCGAATATCGCACCATATTGAGTTGATGGAGACAAGAAAAAACTGATGGGAGGACGTTGTTTCCAATCAACTTGACTGTCTGTTTGACCGAGAACGTGAGTCATACGGTCTAGCATAATTGCAATCAGGACAATACTTAATCCCCCTACAGAAGCTAGTCCTACATTTAAACTTCCTAAGCCTTGTAAAACCATACCCCCTAAGCCTTTGACACCAATCATGGATGTGACTACTGACATGGATAAAGCTAAGAGGATGGCTTGGTTTACACCAGCTAAGATTGTAGGCATCGCTAGGGGAATTTGTACTTCCCATAACATTTGTCTAGGGGTAGAACCAAAGGCTGTAGCTGCTTCTACTACTTCTTCGGATACTTGCCTAATTCCCAGATTAGTTAGGCGTACTAGGGGAGGTACTGCAAAGATAAAGGTGGCTATAACTCCCGAAACTTCCCCAATCCCAAATAACATTACTACTGGTACTAAATAGACAAATGACGGTAGGGTTTGCATGGCATCCAGGAGGGGTTGTAGCCATTTTTCTAATTTCTCATTACTGGCGCAGAGAATACCAAGACTAATACCCACTACCATGCAAAAAGCTACGGCAGTTAATATCAGGGAGAGGGATACTACTGCTTGTTGCCAAGCCCCAACAAAGCCGATTAAACTCAAGGCTATGACACTGAAAATGGCTATTTTACTTCCTGCTAATTGCCAAGCCAGTAAACCTAGTAAAATGATGAAGATAAGTGGTGGAATACTCAGGAACAGCCATTGTATACTTTCTAGAGTCCAGCTAATGGGAATACGAATGGCTTGGAAGAATGGACGATAGTTATCAACTACGTAGTCAACGCCATCGGTAATCCAATCTTCTAGGGGTAAGGTATAAAGTTCAAAGGGGTTAAGTATTGCGTCTAGGCTATTTGTTGCTAGTATCTCAGATGATAGATTTATAAACATGAACAGAATTTGGTGATTGGTGATTGGTGATTGGAAAAAACTACTAATGACTAATGACTAATAACATTAATTATCTGAGGGACTGATATTTTCTAGGACATCTGCTATTTCTACAATGCCTTGGAATTTACCTTCTTCATCAACTACAGTGATGGGTAGCCCTTGTTGATAGAGAGGAAAAGTAGTTTCTAGATTACTGTTTGCTTCTACTTGGGGAAAGTCTGTTTCCATGACTGCGGTAATATCAGACTGTTCTTGTACAACTGATGCTAAAGTTTCTTGGTTAACCATGCCTATGGGTTGGCGATCGCTATCTACAACGCATATATATTCTTCCGCTGACATTTTCTTTAACTTTTCACTAGGTATGTCTTCTCCAAGTACCAAAAATGTGGTGTGACGTATAATTGAACCGGTTTTAATTACTTGGGCGCGGTTAACTTCTTCCATGAAGGAGCGGATATAATCATCAGCGGGTTGAGTGATTAATTCTTCTGGTGTGCCAATTTGCACTATGGCACCATCTTTCATGACTGCGATGCGATCGCCAATTTTTAATGCTTCTTGGATATCATGGCTAATAAAGACAATTGTTTTATGTAGTTCTTTTTGTAGTCTTAATAGTTCATCTTGCATTTCTCGGCGAATTAAGGGATCAAGGGCGCTAAATGCCTCATCCATTAACAGGATATCTGCATCTGTGGCTAAAGCACGGGCTAAACCTACCCTTTGCTGCATCCCACCACTGAGGGAAGAAGGTAAATAATCTCCCCATTGTCCTAAACCAACACTTTTTAAATTTTCCAAGGCTTTCTGACGGCGTTCTTCTGCATCCATGCCTTTGACTTTTAAACCATATTCCACATTTTCCGCTACTGTTTTATGAGGAAATAGTCCAAATCGTTGAAATACCATTGATACTTTAGAGAGGCGAATTTCTCGCATCCGCTTCTCGTCAACATGGGCAACATCTTCACCGTCTATGTAAATATGTCCACTGGTAGGATTAATTAGGCGATTGATACAGCGAACTAAAGTAGATTTACCTGAACCAGATAATCCCATAACTACAAATAATTCACCTTCATTAATCTTGAAAGATACATCTGCAATCCCCAAAACATTACCGGTTGCTTTTAAAATAGAATCTCTAGTTCCACCTGAGTTAAATAATTTCAATGCAGCATGGGGTTTATCTCCGTAAATTTTAATCAGATTTTCTATGACTATTTTAGGTTTTGGATTGTTCATTTTCTGATATGTCAATAACTAACTACTTTAAAAATACAGGGTTGTTGCAAAGGCTAGATTTTACTAAATTCAGTTTTCGTTTACAGACAGATTTATTTAATTTTAACATATTAATTAATAGGATTTAGATATAAAACACCTTGAATATAAATCCCTGAATTCTTCAAGAATTAGAGGATCTGAGTATTGAGTATTATGGTTTTTAAAGTTGATCTATGATCTAGTTTTAGCTGATAGCTGAAGATGGCAATTATACAAGTTCTTCTGCTCTACCAGCCCCTTTATGATCTACCCAAATAGATTCAAAGTTTTTGAGCATTACTTCTTTAGAACTAATTGTTTTTTCTGTTTCAAATGGTTTAATGATGGCATCAATATTTGGGTAAATGAAAAAAGGTATTGAGATCCGAGTACCTGGATATTCATGAATGACTGCATGGGGTGTACTTACAAATAAACCGTTAGTCCACATTTGCAGCATATCCCCTAAATTGATAATGAATGTATCTTCTAAACAGGGTGCATCAATCCATTTATCTTTTGTGTAAACCCTTAAAGAAGGATGGGGTAGTTGTTCTTGAATTAAAACAGTAAAAATGCCATTATCTGTATGTTTACCAGCTTGTCCAGATTTTTCTGGATAGTAAATTGTCCGCTGGATTAAAACAGGATCATCAAAATATGGATCAAACCAGGTTGGTTCTAAACCTAAAGATATAGCAATTGCTTTTAACAATTTAGGAACAACCTTTGTCATTATTTCTTTTTGCAAGTTGTAATGAGATTCAGCAAAGTCTGGTGCAATGTTATCATCTGGCAGAATATTCGGTCCTGTAAATGGTTGTTCTGATAATGGTTTATCTAAACCTAAATCAAAAATTGCTTTCGGATCAAAACCAATCTCTTTATTTAAATATTCACCAAGTAAAGGAACATAACCCCGTGAGGTTGGCGGATAAACTTTTTGTACATCATGTCCATACTGTTGTTTAATCTCTTCTGGAAGATGAAAGAAATTTCTTGATGCAGTTATAGTTTTATCAATACTAGATTTAGAAACTCCGTGATCTTTTAAATAGAAAAAACCACATTCATAACAAGTGTCATATAATCTTTTGATTTCTTGATTATCAACTTCATTTTTATCTAACTCGGATAAGGATATAATTGGTAGATGCTCCATTGGTATTATCTCTCTAATTTACAATCGGGAAAAGTTGATTTTGGTAGTACCATTTCCAACTATTTATTGATTCTCCAACAAAGCGATAATTTTCGTAATTGTGGGAATCTTTGTTTTATTACCAAAATCATATTGTCTGACTTTTTTGACAATATTGCTATCTGGCTGAAATGAATCTTCATGATCAAAAACCCAACTTGTGCCGCAACTCCAGCGAATTACATCTACTAATAGATTTTTGGATAATCCCATACTCTTACCTAGCATATAGGCTTCTTGTAAAATGATATAGTTAACATAAGCCATGAAATCTGTCAAATCTTGAGCAATTTCTTCTAATTTACCCTCTAGTTGCTGTTTAGGGCGCTCATAAGTTAGTTGATAGGGGAGGGGTTTAACTCTACCAAAACTGTCGGTAACTAATTCCGAAGCATGAACATAACTACGATTTAAACCATAGGGAGAAGGTGCGATAAACCCTGGTACTCTCAGATCAAAATTATTCTCTTCCTCGATTAATTTTGTGACCATGACGTGATTATCATGGGGTTTATATTTCTCTCCTGCTTGGCGATATCTAGCTTCAATTATTCTGCCGATAGGTAAAGGAACATTTAATTCATCTGCTAATTTTACGGTTAAATCTGTGTCTTTCACAGTAATTTCTAGAGAACAAGAATAGTCATAACTACCGTCAAAGATAAATGGGGTAACTTGTTCAGAAACAAAACAATTACCACTGGATGCTCTCATAAAATCCCACATCCAATCTAAGGGAATGCCTTGGGTTTTAGCAATAGCCAGCACTTCTCCAACAACAACCATCCCTGTGTAAAACAGTAAATTAGTTAGTAACTTTACTGTTTGTGCTTTACCAATTTTATTGCTGACAAAAAAGGAAATTTTGCCCATATTATTTAGGGCTTCCTCACACAGATTATAACCTTCTTTATCGCCACTGACATAAAAACTGACGTTAGCAAAATCTACTCCCATGTGGGATAAATTACTCACAGGAGATTCCAAACTATAGACACCTTTTTTCTTAGCTTCGTTAGCAATATGTTGGGTGTTGTGATAGTCGGTGGTGGAAAAATCAATCCAAGTTGAGCCTTTTTTCATCCCCGCTAATGCGCCATTTTCCCCTAACATATTTTCTGTCACATGATGGGGTAAGGGAAGATTTGTCACTACAATATCAGCATTTTCAGCAACTTCTTTAGGACTATTATACCAAACTGCACCGGCTGCGATTACTGTTGTTGCTGCTTCTGGATATTTATCATAAACCTGTACAGGATATCCCGCTTTTAAGAGTTTAAAAATCATCGGTTTGCCCATTGAACCTGTGCCAATGTAAGCAATTCTTTGGATGTTACTCATGAATTTATTCAGGATAATTGTTCAGGAAACTAAGTCGCTAGTAAGATGATACTGGATAAACCTAGTGCTAAACCTAAAAATTGTTTTAAGGTTAAAGATTCTTGGAAAAAAAATACAGCTAAAATAATTACTAACAGAGGATAAAGGGCAGATATGGTAGAAATTAGAGAAATTTTTCCTTTGGCGATCGCCTGAAGATAACAGAGAACACCTAAAATATTTAAAGCGCCACTAATAAAGGCAATGCTACCGGCTTTCCAGTCTAGTTCTAGTTTATAGTCAATACTAACTAAAACGAGTAATGCAATTGTTAATGCACCAAGAGCTTCATAAATTAAAATACTTTTAGTATCAATATTTTGAATAGCTAGTTTTGGTAAAAAAGCCCAACCAGCCCAACAAAATAAAGCACCCATAGTGGGAATTAACCATGTTTTCATATAGATATAGATATTTATTTAATATACTATGGAAGAATTATATAGCGTTTCCCAGTCTAATGAAGTACACACCAATTTATTCCCTATTCCCTGTTACCTAAAAAGAAAAAAATTGACCTCACTAGCATGGTAATGGCTATATCTTTAGTTATTTAATCCGCAGTCTATGTTCGTAAAGTTTTTGGTAATAAGGCAAACAATACTCGTAGGCTTGCTTTAAGTGATCGTTATCTTCCACCGTTCCATAGTAAATTTCCTTGTGCTTTCTATCTCTCAATCCTGTGCTGGTACTAAGAGAACTATGCCACAAACCATTTTCCCACTGATTAATTTCTGGTCGAGATTTTGGTTCCCAACTTAAGGCTTCTGGAATAAAAGGAATGCCCACTGCATTGCAATAAGCTTTAATGGTTAAATCTGGATTATTTAGTATATCGTGAGCGTCTATTAGTACAGGTATTTTACCACTAATATCTATAGCCATCATAAAGTAACGATACAGGGATTCGTAACCTGTTTCTTCTAGGGTAAAATCTGGCCATCGGTAGTGCAAAGAAAGAAGCATTTTAGCTGGATCTCTTATCAGAAAAGTATTTTCAAACTCAGCTACGAACTCAGGTTTTATTAAGTGACTGATATAGTAGGGCATATCTTTAATAAAGACTTGGTGCTGTTTAGCTTCTTCCTGCAACTTTTGTTTTGTGGCTTGATAGTTATTCTCAGCTTTGATTTCAGCATCTGGATAACGATTAGTATTGCGCCGTTCTTCGCTATTGTAGAATGAAAGCCCAAAGGGTTCGTGGAAAACCACAAAATCTCCTCGTTCTCGCATCATGCACTCAAATGCGGTAGAGACTGCACGAAAGGTAGACCATAAAGCCAGAATTTTGCTCATATTTTGATCAACTTAGGTTATGTAAAAATTTTATCCATGCGAAGACTGAGGAAAAATCGCCTCACAAAGATTTAATTTTGAATTTTACAACAGGTCTATTGATATATAGCGATCGCCTCACCTAAAACATCCATTTTCGGTTCTACTCCCAAACCGGGAACATCTGGTGCAAAGGTTTTACCACCTTGATTTCGCGCTCCCCCTGTAGCAGTATCAACAGTTAACATATCATGACACAACCAAGAAGCCCTTAAAAATATTCTGGGAGTTGCTTGAGCTAAATGTATTGCTCCTGTATCAGCAATAATACTACCGCCTGTTTCTTCAATATTCATTCTGATACCCCGTTCCATACAAAAATCTCTAATCCGTTTGGCCTTTGTTAACCCTCCCACTCGACCGACTTTTAAACCAATAGCTTCACAGGCATTGTCAGCATTAGCACGGACAATATCACCATATTTCTGAATACATTCATCTAAGATAATCGGATGAGAAGTAAGTCGTCGGACTTGACGGGTTTCTTCGTAGGTTTCACAAGGTTCTTCAAAATAACAAACATGATCTTTGACTGCATTCATTACCCTGAGTGCTTCATCCATTAACCAAGCCCGGTTAACATCAAAGGTAGCAGTTTCATTTCCTGGTAAGTAAGCACTGACAGTTTTAATTCTTTCAATATCCAAAGCTACATCAGCACCAATTTTACAGGTATGAACAACATAACCCCGTTCCTGTCCCCATTGAATAGATTTAATCATTTCCTCTGGTGTCCCGGTGGGAACGGAATTTTGACCTGTAACAGGTTCGTCTATCCTCCCTCCAAATAGTTCACATAAAGGTAGTCCAGATACCTTACCTAAAATATCCCAACAAGCCATATCCAATGCAGATTTAATATAGGGATGTCCTGGTAAAGCTAGATCCATTGTCCGATAAATAAAATCAGTACGTCGGGGATCAAGTCCGACCAATTGTGGTGCTAACTCTTCAATACCTGCTCTTACCCCTCTAGGAAATGCGGGAAGATAGGTAGAACCCCAGGGACATCCTTCACCCCAACCACGGATACCTTCATCTGTATCTATAGCGACGATGGTAGAGTCGAGTTTGTCAAAATATAATCTTCCCCCGGAGAGTCGGTAGGGATGTTGGAGGGGTAAATTAACTTTATATACGGAGATGCGAGTAATTTTCATGATCTATAAATTTGAGTTTATTTATTTCTAAACCTTGTAAGGTTATCACCAATCATTTCACCTTCTTGCAGAAACTTAGCAAGTTGATAACCAAAATTAGTGAGAAGATCGTTACTGGTAGCTTTTACAAGGGAATAAGTACCCTCCATCATAGTTTTTGAGTAGCGAGCTTGTCCATCAACAAAACGCATGACATAAGCCCTTCTGGATGGTAATTTTCCTGCTTTGAAGGTGCAACTTTTATGCCAAACAAATTTATCTAATAAGAGAGCATCACCTAATGCAAAGTCATCTTCTACTTTATTTTTTTCTAACAAAAAAGTTTCTATTGGATCAGCAGATTGAAAATCCCAATTTTTCACATCTTCTGTCTGGGCAAAATCACTAAATTGATCTTGTTTTACTAATTGCCAAATCAGATCAAAATAGTATTTAGCAGAATAAACTTGACGTGAGACATAAGCCAAACCTCCATGTTGTTCTTGAGTATGAATCGGATCAAGTGGAATCCATAATGTGTATGCTAAATCATCTGGCATGACGTGACACAATGACATAATATCATGATGCCAATTAAATCCTGTCTGATTTGTTTGTAATTCAAATCCTATACCTTGAATGAAAGCTACTCCTCTATCTTCTGTTAATTGTTTCATCACATCTTGAAAAATAGCTGAATCACATATATCTTGAGTAATTTTTTCTTCAATATCATAACCAAGGCGTGATATATCTCCAGAGTAGGATTTAGGAGGGGTTTGCATAGCCTGGGATTGAGATATTAACTTTTGTAGTTCATTGATAGCTTCATTTGTCAAAAGATTTTTCAGTTTGATAAATCCATGCTGTTTAAAAAACTGTTTATCTTCTGTTGATAAAGTCAGATGATTAAGCAAAGATTCTATTAATGTTTCAGTCATGCTTGAGGTTCAAATGGTGATTTCGTAAAGTTTTCATCCTTCAAAATAACACCTGACAGCCTCAACCAAAATTTTTGTTAATAAAACTAAATTATATAGATAGGGTAATGACAACTTTACCGAAAAAGCTTTTTGTTTGGAAAATTTTCTGAGCTTCATGGATTTGTGCCAAAGGAAAAACTTTATCCACAACTGGTTTCAAAAGGTCTTTATTTATATAATCAACTAATCTTTGGAATACTGCTGATTCTAAGCGAGTTGCCCCAATCATTTCTAAATCTTTGTAAATTAAATCCCGTAAATCTAGAGTTACCATTGGCCCGGCGATCGCTCCTGATGTAGCATATCTACCACCAATTTCTAGATTTCTCAACAGCAGTGGAAAATTATCTCCTCCCACCACATCTAAAGCTACAGTGAACTGATGTTTATTTAAATTAGACGCTAATTGTTCATCTCTGTAATATACATAATCTGCTCCTAATAACCTAGCAAATCTTTCTTTATTTGCACCAACAATTGCAACTACTTTTGCACCCCTGATTTTACATAGTTGAATAGCTGCACTACCTACTCCACCAGATGCTCCAGTAATTAATACCGTATCTTTTGCTGATACCCTCGCTTTAGTAACTAAATTTTCTGCTGTAGAATAAGCGCAGGGAATAGCTGCTAATTCCACATCTGAGAGGGAAGAACTAAGAGGATAAACATTCGTGACAGGTACTACTGTGTATTCTGCAAACCCACCATCAATTTCACTACCAATATATTTATATTCCGCTAATTTCCCTGTGCGAATCCAAGGATCACAAATTACTCTTTGATTGAGTATGTCTGGATTGACACCATCCCCAATTCCTGCCACTGTCCCCACTATATCAGCACCTTGAATGCGCGGAAATGTAATTCCTGCTTGTTGCCAACTGGTGGATGTATCTACACTATTTTGAGCCTGATCTTGCAGGATATCTTGAAAAGATTCCTGTGCTGCATACCAACCAGTGCGAGTATTGAAATCCGTATTATTGACAGAACAAGCTCCCACTTTGATCAGAACTTCTCCTTTTTGGGGTTGGGGCTTAGGAACTTGGGTATAAACTAATTTATCAGGGCCACCATATCCAGTCAAAATTACAGCATTCATTAATTTTGTCATTTTTTTTACCTTTATATTTGTTTACATTTTATTTTAACTGTTCAAAAAAAGTATTACTTTTAACAAATTTACGAGATTATTTTGACAATTATCAATAAAAGAAATGTTATCCTAATCGCCTTTCCATAAGTATTTTATCCGTTCTGTGATGTATCAGCGGCTGAATTATGACATCTCCGGGTAATTAGCTAGATCCGATGAAAAAAGTAGCTAATTTTAAGATGTAATTAGCATATTACAGTAATTTCCATGATAAGAAAGTAGATAAAAATGATAATATGCTCTCGTGGTTGCTAAATTCATGTCTAAGTCGAAAGTATAAATGAATCCAGAGGATTCAAAATTGACATCAGCAACACCACTTGTAGAAAATTTGGTGACATAAGTAATGAACAATAATCTAATCACAGAAAAAAATAACAACAGTTGGGATGCTATTAAAGAAGCCCACGAATTATCTTACAATCCTGAACAATTACAAGAATACTATGACAAATGGTCTAGAGAATATGATCTAGATGTGTCTAATGAAAAATATTCTGGCCCAAAATTTATAGCTGACTATCTGGCTAAAATCCTAGAAAATCATTTCCACCTTGATGCTGGTAAAACTAATTTAAAAATTCTTGATGCCGGGTGTGGTACAGGTTTAGTAGGTGTTGAACTACAAAAAAAAGGTTTCGGCAAAATAGATGGTTTTGACCTATCCCAGAATATGGTTGAAATAGCTGAAAATACTAATGCTTACAACTCCCTAGAAGGGAAATGCGATATGAATCGCAAAATAGAAGCATATCAAGACAATGAATATGAAATTATTGTCTGTTGTGGTGTTTTCACTTTAGGACACGTACATTCTACAGCGTTGGAAGAGTTAATTAGAATTACAAAACCTGGCGGATTATTAGTCATTAGTACCAGAAAAAGCTACTATGACAGCAGTGATTATCAAGAACTTGTAGATCGCTTATTGGTACGAGGAACAATCAAGTTAATTAATTCCATTATGGATGGTCCCTATATCGCAGAAGAAGGGGCGCATTATTGGGCTTTCCTAGTTGCATAAATAACAGGAATTGATAGGTAATCAATCATCATTATTGCTGATTTTTCTATCAAATATCTCTGGTATAGACTTTCCACGTCTTTACCAGAATTTGAGCATTTTAGTCACAGATAGACAGATAAACTAGTCAAAGAATCAAAAAATGAAGCTTTGAAACAGACTTTCTAGTCCGTCACCGTGGCGTAGCACCTACTTACTCAGCATCTTGTACAAACTCCCGGATTAACGGTAAACTTTCCTGATTAAATTGATATGGCTTTGAGGGCAAATTCAGGATCGTTGAAATTATTTAGAAGGTTTGCAGTGGTGTGATAGGAGTGAAGTGCAATGTTCAGTAGCAAACAGACCCCTAGTTTTGCTGATAGTCAAGAGTGCAATACTTACGCGTGGTTTTCTCAACGTGCTTGGGTGGAAATTGATTTGGGGGCTTTGACTGATAATATCAAGCAGTTAGTTAAATTTTTAACTCCGCAGACTCAGTTAATGGCAGTGGTAAAAGCTGATGCTTATGGACATGGATCTGTAACCGTTGCTAAAACTGTATTAGAAGCTGGGGCGAGTTGGTTAGGAGTGGCGACAGTTCCTGAAGGTATTCAATTAAGAGAAGAAGGGATAAAAGCCCCAATTTTGATTTTAGGTGCTACCCACACAGCAGAACAAATTCAGGCGATCGCCCAGTGGAAACTTGAACCAACACTGTGTAGCCCTAAACAAGCTTTAATATTTTCTGATACTCTAGAAGCCCTTGGTGATAATTCTTTCATCCCTGTACATATCAAATTAGATACAGGAATGTCACGGTTAGGAACTGATTGGCAAAAAGCAGGTGATTTTGTGCAATTAGTACAAGGACTACCCCATTTAAATATTGCCAGTATTTATTCTCACCTAGCTACCGCAGATAGTCCTGATCCGGCGATTATGCAAGAACAACAGAGAAGATTTACAGAGGCGATCGCCCAAATTCAAGCCAGAGGGATCAAAATTCCCAGTTTGCATTTAGCCAACTCCGCCGCTACCCTGGCAGATCCTAAATTACACTATGATATGGTGCGTGTAGGTTTAGCTATGTATGGTCTGTATCCTGCTACTCACTTGGAAAATAAAATTAAACTGCAACCAGTATTACAACTTAAAGCCAGAATTACCCATGTAAAAACTATTGCCAAAGGAACAGGGGTGAGTTATGGTCATCATTTTATTGCACCCAAAGAGATGAGAATTGCCGTAGTTGGGATTGGTTATGCAGATGGAGTTCCCCGCAATCTTTCCAACCAAATGCAAGTTTTACTACGTAATCAGCCTGTCCCACAAATCGGCGCCATTACCATGGATCAGTTAATGATAGATGTAACTTCCATACCCGACCTACAAGAAGGCGAAATTGTCACCTTATTGGGACAACAGGGGAAAGAACAAATATCTGCAAATGATTGGGCTAATCAATTAAACACCATTGCCTGGGAAATTCTCTGTGGTTTCAAACATCGTCTCCCCCGTGTAGCCGTAATGTAAATAGGGGAGGAAGGATAACCGATTGACATACCTCCTCGTCCTAAAGGAGCGAGGATTCCTTGACACTTCGCTGGGATGCGCCACAAGTGGTCTTACCGTCCCTCCATGTCCGTTTAGAGTCTCCCAATGCCCTATGGCGACTATACCTAAATTTTACCATAAAGCCGTCCTAGAAGGACGGGGCTTGTATCCCATTCTTTTGGTCAGGACTAAATATTATCTTGACATTCTAAATTTGCTGTGCTAAATTGGGATACTAATGAATGCGGATGTGGCGAAATTGGCAGACGCGCTAGATTTAGGTTCTAGTTCCGAAAGGAGTGAAGGTTCAAGTCCTTTCATCCGCACTAAAAACAAAATCAAAGTATCCTAGCTGGGTTGGAGATGTATAATCACTGTCCCAGCTAAATTTTTAGGCTATTTAAACCCACAGTAAATAAGCAGAAAACTAAATAACATTGTTTTCCCAGTTTTCACCTGCCATACTTTTCAGTATTTAACAATATAGAATATAATTTCTTGTTAACATTTTCGGAGTAATTTTACAAAAATGCCTGATAATCACAATATGAGTAAGTTACTTAGTCAACTATCTATAAACTGACTAAGATTTGATAATCTTTGATTAATACTGTTATTGTTAGGTATTCATAGAAGATATAAAACATCGTACTTTGTATTTATGATCACATAACCTGGATGTTTTGTAAGTTGTAGTAATTGTGATGTATTTGTTATATAAATTCAAATCATCGGTTTTTTCATGTATCTAAAGTAAAAGCAAAATTATGACAAGTTCTTTAGGTAACAATAGGTTATTTAACAAACTACATCCTTTATCTCTTTTAGCACAATTAAAAACTAAAAAAGTAACTGGATGTTTAAGTGTATATACTGATGTTTCTTCCTGGTCAATTTATTTAGAAGAAGGTAAATTAATTTATGCTACCTATTCAGATAAAGTCTTTGAACGTCTAGAAAGCCATTTACACCGATTAAATCAGGAAATTCCTGCTTTTAACGATACAACCTATGAGCAGATGGGGTTGATATTGGGGGATAAAGATCATAGTCAACTGATACCTAATGCTGATTATCATGCTGTTTGCTGGCTTGTGAATCAAGAATATATTACCCCTACACAAGCAGGAACTTTGATAGAAGAAATAGTCAAAGAGGTTCTAGAATCGTTTATTTCTTTAAAAGCTGGTAACTATAAATTAAATGCTGATTATGGCTTAAATGAATTACAAAAGTTTTGTTATTTAGATTTGCAATTAATTGTAGAACAATGTCAGAAACGGTTAGTTGAACGTCGAAATATTCCGGTGCAAAAAATATTAACCAGCACAGTTACAAATCAGAAAAAATCTCCACAAAAAGTAGACGATAGCACATTAAAGCAAAAATATACTGAAGACAATTCAAGTCAGGATTTATTGAGATTTCAAAAAACATCATATACAATTGCCTGTATTGATGATAGTCAAGCTGTTCTCAATTCTATTCAACATTTTTTAGATGAAAAGATATTCTCAGTCGTCACAATTAACGATCCTATCAAAGCCTTAATGCAAATTATCAGAAGTAAACCAGACTTAATTTTGTTAGATGTGGAAATGCCCAACTTAGATGGCTATGAGTTATGTTCTTTATTACGTAAACATTCAGGTTTTAAAAATATACCTATTATTATGGTGACAAGTAGAAAAGGATTTGTAGATAAAGCAAAGGCAAAAATTGTGAGGTCATCTGGTTATTTAACTAAACCCTTTACCAGAACAGATTTACTAAAGATGGTATCCAAACACATTGGTTAAATTCTAAAATTTTAAATCCTATCCATTTTAAATTTAATAAATTGCTGTTTCAAAATCTTGCATTTAAACCATGACTAGTTCTCAATTGAAATTTAATTCTCAAGTCAGCAACAATGTTTCAGAACATAGCTATCTTCAGTTTCAAATCAATCAACAAACTACTGCTGTATTATCAATTACTCATATCCAAGAAGCAATTATTGTACCGATTGGATCTGTCACATCCATGCCTAATATGCCACCTTATGTATTAGGATTAATGAATTGGCGTAGTCGGATTATTTGGGTAATCAATATGCCCAAATTATTCAATTTAGAAGGATTAGAATATCATCATAGACACTACAATATTATCGTGATTAAAGTAGAGTCCAATCTATTAGGTTTAGTAGTACAAGAAATTAAAGGTACAACTAAATTAATGACAGATGACATTCATTCTCCTATCGGACAAGTAGCAGCTAGTTTAGTACCTTATTTATCTGGATGTGTAGAACAAAAAGAAGAAACATTATTGGTGTTAGATGCAAGCAATATTGTTAATTATGCTCATTCTGTGAATGATTAAGTAACAAATTAAATAGCAAACAAATTTTAATAGCAGTTAAGTTTTAGAGGTGTTTATTTATGTCAAATAAAAACGATACTACCTATCAAAATCAGGATAACAATAAAACATTTATCCAAAAATCATCATCAGTTAGTGATCAGCAGCAAGAAGTAGTTAAAGATAAAGAGTCTCAGGATCAAAAAGATAAGAACTATTTGCAGAAGAATTTAATTAAACATTTCCGACAACTAAAATTTCACACCAAAGGAATATTAGTTTCTGTAGCTATCGGGACAGTGCCGATATTAGGACTGGGAATGATTAGTTATCATTTTGGTAGTAAATTGATTAGTAACCAGGTGATCAAAACCCAAGAAAGTCAAGCTGTTAGCTTAGGTGATGTTATTAAAAGATTTATGTTAGCCAGATATGGTGACATTCAAATTCTTGCCAAACTACCATTTTTAACTAATCCTCAAGTTGCTCAAAGTACAACACTGGCAGAAAAAACCGCACTACTAAATCAGTTTGTTAAAACTTACAAAGGCTATGATCACGTAGCAGTATTTAATTTGAATGGTAATATTATTTTGCAGTCACAAGGAGGAATTAGTAATCAAGAAAAAAATCTCAAGTATTTTCAAGAAGTTTTACAAAAAAATGCTCCAGTAATTAGTCAACCAGAAGTATTAAACAATAATGCTGTAGTGATTTATGTAGCTGCACCTGTGAAAGAAGTGGTTACAGGAAAAACTGTTGCTATCGTTAGAACTCGTGTATCTATGCAAATGCTCATGGAGTATATCAACAGTTCCGTAGACGATAGAAATGACTATTATTTAGTTGATCCTCAAGGTAAGTTTTTTCTCAGTCCACAGCAGAATTTACTAGCTCAAGCAGCTACAGTAATATATCCTGGTTTAGCTAATTTGGTAAATCAGAAAGATGTTAATAAGTTAAAAAAAGTTGAAACAATTTATCAAAGTCCACAGTTAGTGACTTATTTATCGTTACAGAAATTGGCAGATTTACCAGATTTAAACTGGAAATTGATTTTAGCGAAAGATAGGGTGACAGCTTTTCAACCACAGAAACAATTTTTAAAGCTAGTTGCTAATGTGTCAGCTTCACTAGCATTATTAATGACATTGCTTGTAGTTTGGTTAAGCAAAAGTATCACCAAGGAAAATACATTAGCTACGACTCAAGTAGAACCTTTGCAAGCAGGAGAAATCAAAGATACTGGCGAATATCAAAAAGAGGATATTCAAGTTAATCAAATATCTAAAATTGAGCAACAATGGCAAGAAAAAGATAATTTACATTCACAGATTTTAGATTTAATTAACCAGATAGAACAAGCTACTCATGGTGATTTAACAGTACAAGTAGAGGTGAGAGATGGAGAAATTGGTAATGTTGCCAAGTTGTTTAATTCTATTTTAGAAAGACTGCGATATATTGTGAGTCAAATTAAGGATAATACTAGAGAAATCAATAGAGGCATTGACAATAAAAAAGATGCAATTAATGATGTAAAAGCGGCTGGAGATGCACAAATTGATAAAATTAATAATACCTTAGCTACTGTCACAAAGATGACTAACTTGCTGGCAAATTTAGCCAAAGAAGCTGAAACAATTACTACTGTAACCAATCAATTCCACTATACCACTAATCAAAGTGGAGAAGCTATGGATTTGACGGTAGAAAATATTTTATCTTGGCAACAAACGGTAGATAATACAGCTAATAAAATTAAACAGTTGGGAGAATATTCTCAACAAATATCTCGCGTTGTTTCTTTGATTAATCAGATTGCGATTCAGACCAATCTATTAGCAATAAATGCAGGAATTGAAGCTGCACGTGCAGGAGAAGAAGGTCAAGGTTTTGCTGTGGTTGCTGAAGAAGTAGGGGAGTTAGCAGCACGAAGTACAGCAGCAGTTCAGGAACTGGAACAAATCGTTGAAAAAATGAAAGGAGACACAACAGAAGTTGTACAAGCGATGGAAATAGGTGCAAATCATTTAGTTGAGGGGAAACAGGTTATTGTTAATGCCAAGCAGAGTTTGCATGAAGTTGTGGATATATCTGCAAAAATAGAGACTTTTGTTAATTCGATTTCTACTACTTCTATATCTCAAGTGGAAACATCACATTTAATTAATCAATTGTTAGCAGAAATTGCGACTATTTCTCAAAATAATAGGGATTATTATCAGCAAATTTCTGATTGTTTACAAAACACTGCGGATATTTCCCAGCAGTTAGAAAGTAAAGTTGCCAACTGGAATGTCAATTAATAAATTAGTTTTTGAGTTGATTTTTTAAATGTTCAACACTTAATAAATAGATAAGGGATGATAATTTATGACTAGTGATAAAGAGTTAGAAATTCAGATGCAGTTTCTGGAGGAATCAACTGATTATTTGAATACCCTGGAAAGTATATTATTAGAAATTGATCCTAGTCAGCATCTGGATTTAGATAAGATTAATGCTGCTATGCGAGCCGCACATTCTATTAAGGGTGGTGCAGCGATGATGGGCTTTAAGGTTTTAAGTAATTTAGCTCATCGGTTAGAGGATTATTTTAAGGTTATTAAAACTCGCAAAAATTCTCTAAAAATTGATACGCATTTACAGAGTTTATTATTATCTGGAGTTGATTGGTTAAGACAAATTGTAGATTTATTGGCAGAAAGAAAATCTCTTGATGAAAAGTGGTTACAAACTTTTTGTTATCCTATTTTTGAGGAACTGCATCAGCATTTAGGTGATCCTTCTCCAGAGGATATTACAACAATGCTATCACCGGAAGATGGACAAGATATTATTCCTTTACTGTTTGAAACGGAGGTGGAGGAATGTTTACAACATTTAGAATCTTTGTTAACCAATAGTTCTACAACTGAGTTAAAAACAGCATTAGGAGTGATGGCTGGAGAGTTGGCTGGGTTGGGAGAAATGTTACAATTACCTAGTTTTATCCAACTTTGTGATTCAGTCACTCAATGTTTAGAAACACAACCAGAACGCTGTGTAGAAATTACTCAATTAGCATTAGCAGCTTGGAGGCGATCGCAAGCTTTAGTATTAACAAATCAAAGAAATAGATTACCAACAGAAATAGAATTAGGAGAAACTGTTGTTCATCAAAATCCTGCACAAGTTAATACTCAAATTACAGTAGAAACTCAGGAAAATAACTTGATAGCGGATGAGTTAATTCCTGATTTAGAATCTTTAGAAATAGAATTACCACCAGAAATTAATGCGGTAGAATTTCCTGATCCTAATATTGCTTTTACGCCGGAAATCACTACCCTTGATTATCAACACATTGAGCGAAAAATTGATGTTTCTAATATTTCTAAAGATAAGGATATTCATGAGAATACAGTCCGAGTTCCTAGTAAACAATTAGAAGAAATTAATGATTTATTTGGAGAGATTATTATTCAACGGAATGGTTTAAATTCCCAATTAGAAAAATTAAGAAAACTGGTTTTGGGACTGAGTCAAAGAGTACAAACCCTAAATCAAGAAAATCAAGAAGTTAGATCAGGTTATGAAAAAATTATCAATCAAATCATGTCTTCTGAGTTATTCACATCAGCAGGGCAAAAACAAGTATCTGAAGTAAATAATTTAGAAATAGATTTAGAACGTTATCAAAAATTAAATCTGCTATCTCAAGATGTGATGGAAACTATTGTGCAGGTAGCAGAAGTAGTTAGTGATATTCAAATTAGTGTTGATGACACCGATCAAATTGCCAGGAACTTTAATAAAACCTCTAAACAAGTACAGAGGAAACTAACACAAGTAAGAATGCGTCCTTTATCTGATTTAGTAGAGCGTTTCCCTAGAGCAATTCGTGACTTAAATGTTGAGTATGGTAAAAATGTACAGTTAAAAATAGAAGGTGGAAAAACATTAATTGAACGCAGTATTTTAGAGGCTTTGAATGAGCCATTAATGCACTTATTAAGGAATGCTTTCGATCATGGTATTGAAGATCCAGCAACTCGTCGTAAATTAGGAAAATCGGAACAAGGATTGATAGAAATTAAAGGATTTCATCGCAGCGATCGCACAATAGTGACTATCAGTGATGATGGCAAAGGAATTTCCTTAGAAAAAATTCGTCACCGCGCCGTTAGCATGGGTTTAGACACCGCATTAATAGCCGCTGCTAGTGAAGAAGAATTATTATCATTAATATTTGAGCCAGGTTTTACCACCTCTGAACGAGTGACAGCCTTATCTGGTCGGGGTGTGGGTATGGATGTAGTTCGCAATAATCTACAATTAGTCAGAGGTGACGTTAAGGTTGATACACAATCAGGAATTGGGACAACTTTTATTTTATCAGTGCCATTTACATTGTCTGTAGCGCGAGTTTTATTAATAGAAAGTGACATAGGTAGCGGTTTACATAATCGCATGGTTTTGGCATTTCCTACAGATGTAGTTTTGGAAATATTTTTATTAGCAGATGATCAAGTTTTCTCAATGGATGGAGGAGAATTTATTAAATGGAAAGATACAATGTTACCTTTAATGCGCTTGGGTAATTATTTTGAATTTAACTCTTCTCACTATAATCATTTAGAAATAGAAAGTACCACAAAAATTAATGCTAGTAGTGTGTTAATCATTAAAAATGATCATCAACAAATAGCTGTACAAATAGATCGTTGTTGGGGTGAACAAGAAGTTGCTATTCGTCAAGTAGAAGGAAATATACCTTTACCTGATGGTTTTAGCAACTGTACAATGTTGGGTGATGGTAGAGTAGTACCTTTAGTAAATACTAATGAATTAGTATCTTGGGCAACAAATAATCAACGTCCTCATAAAACAAATAAATTACCAAAAACTAAATTAAAAACGGCTTTTCTGAAACCACAAAAAGCTAGACCTGTGACAAGACGAAATCATAAAAAAGGGATAATTTTAATTGTTGATGACTCCATAAATGTGCGGCGTTATTTAGCTTTAACTTTGGAAAAAGGAGGTTATCAAGTAGAACAGGCTAAAGATGGTCAAGATGCTTGGGAAAAACTAGAAAGTGGTTTGCAGGTACAAGCTGTGATTTGTGACATTGAAATGCCAAGATTAGATGGTTATAGCTTTTTAGAAAGAGTAAAATCTCACACTGATTTAAAAAGTATTCCTGTGGCTATGTTGACCTCTCGTAGTAGTAATAAACATCGGCAACTAGCAATGCAATTAGGAGCTAGAGCTTATTTTTCTAAACCTTATAATGAACAAGATTTATTAAGAACCTTGGAAGAGATAATTTTTCAAATTTCCGAGACACAAGCTAATAATAATTGAATGAATAAACTGGGAATTGAGATAGCTTATTTGGTTTATTCATGATACGAGTTTATAAGTGAACGTTGTTTAAGCTACAATATCAAAACACTGATAATATAGACCGAAAAATGAAAGAGATAAACTCTATTATTAAAACATTTTTAGACAATCAGCACAACAACAAAAAATTATTTTTAGCAACTGTTGTCAATGTTCAAGGTTCTACTTACCGTCAACCTGGTGCGCGGATGCTGATGACAACATCAGGTGAGATAGTAGGAACTATCAGCGGTGGTTGTTTAGAAAATGATGTAATTGAGCATACCCGCTTAATGACAGATAAAAAAGCAAAAGTAATTACCTATGACACCAATGCAGAAGAAGATATTATTTGGGGTTTTGGGTTGGGTTGTAATGGTGTTGTAGATATTTTAATTGAGTCCTTAGAAAAGGAGAATTCAGTTAATCCTTTAAAGTTTATTCATCAATGTTTATCCGCACAAAAATCAGGAATTATTGCTACTATTTTTAGTGTTACTGGTAATATTGATGTGCAATTGGGAGCGTGTTTAACACTCAATTCAGATGATTTTGTAAATAGTAATATTCCTGAATCTAGTTTACAACAAGCATTAATTAAAGATAGCAAAGCAGCTTTAGAAAATCAACATTCAAGTTTTCATAAATATCAACTTCCTTTAGGGGAAGTTAACGTTTTTATTGAATTTATTCAACCACCACCAAACTTAATGATTTTTGGTGCTGGCCGTGATGCTGTTCCAGTTATGAACTTTGCCAAAGCATTAGGATGGAAAGTTACTATTTTTGATTGTCGCGCTTTAGAAGTAACTCAAGAACGTTTTATCAGTGCGGATAAAGTCATTCTCACCCGTCGAGAGATTTTACATCAACAGGTATCTGTCAATGAAAATTCTATTGCTGTGGTAATGACTCATAATTATTTTGATGATTTAGCAGTTCTCAAACTTTTGATCCCATCTCATATTAAATATTTGGGTTGTTTAGGTTCTAAAAAGCGTACCGCTAGATTACTAACTGATTTACAGTCAGATGTGGGAGAATTGACATCCAAGCAATTAGAAAAATTCTATGCTCCCGTCGGTTTAGATATTGGTGCAGATACACCGGAAACAATAGCTTTATCTATAGTTGCGGAAATTCAAGCTGTACTTAAAAATCGGGATGGTGGGTTTTTAAAAAATCGCACAAAACCAATTAATCAAAGAAATGAAATCCAGGAGGTAAAAATTAAATAAAAGTAATTGTAGGGTGAGTTAGCGATAGCGTAACGCACCAAATCTTGAATATCTAATGATTGTAAATATGAATAAATCCAATGTTGGGATAATTATTTTAGCCGCTGGTGCATCAACTCGCATGGGTTCACCAAAACAACTGTTATATTATCAAGGAGAAAATTTAGTTAACAGAACAATAAAAAATGTAATTGCGTCTGTATGTAATCCAGTCATATTAGTATTAGGAGCAAATGCCGAAAATATCCGTAATCACATTCATGAAACTGCAATTAAAATCCTAGAAAATCCAGATTGGCAATTAGGAATGAGTTCCTCAATTAAATATGGAATCACGGAAATAACAGAAAATTATCCTGATTTAGAAGCGGTAGTAATTACTGTTTGTGATCAACCATTTCTGACAGTAGAAATTATTAATAATTTAGTCACATCTTACCATTCAACCAATAAACCTATCATTGCTTGTAAATATGCAGATACATTAGGAGTACCTGTTTTATTTAACAAAAATTACTTTTTAAAATTAGCCAATTTAACTCAAGATATGGGAGCAAGAAAAATTATTAAAACCTATACAGAAGATGTTTTGAGTATTCCTTTCCCTTTAGGTGCAATTGATATTGATACACCACAAGATTATCAACAACTTCAAGAAAAGTAAATAAATTTTTAACGACAATTTTAGTTAGGGTTTAGCATTACTAAACCCCTATTCAAATATTTTAATCAGTTAGGAAATATGCAAAACAGCTTTACCTGGAAAACGTCTATCTAGCAATTGTTGAGCAACATCAGCAATTTCTGTCCAAGGTGCTTCGATATCAATGTGAGGACGTAACTGACCAGATTCTACCAACTCAACTAACCATTTTAACCCCACAGATGCTGGTTCTTGTTTGAGTTCATGAAAAACAATTAAACCGTAAATACTCGCACCTCCCAAGGCATAAAGATTACCTGCATTAAATGTCACCTCTCGTCCGGCTGTAGTTCCAAACACCACAGCTTTACCATTTGTACTTAGTAAACCTATAGCTGTTCCCAACACAGAACCGCCTACAGAGTCCACAATTAAATGATATGGCCCATATTCTTTCGCTGGTGCAATATCTTCACCGATAACGATATGATGCGCTCCTGCTTCTTTAACCACCGCTTCATACTTAGAATTACGCAGGTGTGCTGTTACCTTTGCGCCGCTTAACCGGGCTAATTGAATAGCGAAGTTACCAACACCACCGGATGCCCCAGTAATTAACACAGGTTTGTTGAGAAGAAAACCGCCTTTTTTCAAGACATGATATGCTGTTAAACCCGCTACGGGGAGTGTGGCAGCTTGAGCAAATGATACAAAGTGGGGAAGTTCTGCTAAGGAGTGGGTAGGTACTGCAACCAATTCACCCCAAGCGCCGGAGGGAAGAAAACCCACTACCCGCGTTCCTGGTGCTGGCCCTGAACCATCGGCGGCGGGAGTTTCCACAGTACCGGCTAAGTCCCAACCAGGCCGCCAACCAGCTTGGGCATTTGCAGCGCGTCTGATTTCGCCACGATTGAGTGATATTGATGCAACTTTGATTATAGCTTCGTTTGCGGCTGGGGTAGGTGCTGCAACTTCGCTTAAAGCCAAGCGTCCTGGTACATTGGGGTCAACTACAATAGCGCGAATTTTGTTGTTCATGTTTTTTATGTCCTGGTTTGATAGACTTTTGGAGGATGTAAAACCTGGCAAAATTGTCTGTGCTTATGAATTTTTTTGTGAGAATTGTAATTATTTTACATTGCAATCCTATCTGAGAATATAATTATTGTTTTTCATCTTAATTAAGATATGATAGAAAAGTTAATGCTCAGGCATATTTAGAAACTGAAAAACTTCAATAATTGCTGATAGCAAGTCAATCCAAATGTTAAAGGATACGGCCATGAAAGTTAAAGTCAAAAATCTTGGTGCTTTAAAACAAGCCGAATTTACACTTGGTGATTTGACAATTATTTGTGGTTATAACAATACTGGTAAAACCTATGCTACTTATGCTTTATTTGGCTTTTTATATAGGTGGCGTAAAGTGTTTCCAATTACTATTAATCATGACAAAATTACAGAATTACTTACAGACGGCGTAACTCTTATTGACATTCAAGAATATGCTCAACAAGTTGATCAAATTGTAGCTAAAGGCTGTGAAGTATATAGTCGAGAATTATCTGAAATTTTTGCTGCATCCTCTAATCGGTTTAAAAATACAGAATTTGAGTTTAAGTTAGAAACAAAAAATATTAACTTATTAGATCAATATGATATCACTATTAACTTTGGAGAATCTTCACTTTTTTCTATCGCCAAAAGTAAAGGCAGCACAGAATTAGTAATTACTTTAGTAGGGAATAAAGAAAAAGTCAAAATACCTGATTTTATCATTGAAAAGTATATTAGTGATGCGTTAAAAAATATTATTTTTAAAAACAAACTACCTCGTCCTTTTATCGCTAGTAGTGAAAGAACCGGGGCGGCAATTTTTCGTAAAGATTTAAATTTTGATCGGAATCGTTTATTGGAAGAAATTGGTTCTGCTGGAGACAACATTGATAGGACAGAACTTTTACTTAAAGATTATGGAGATTATGCACTTCCTATTAAAACCAATGTAGATTTTATCCGCAGACTAGAAACTATTGTTAAAAAAAACAGTTTTATCTATGAAAGTCACCCTGATATCTTAGAACATTTTGCTGATATTATCGGTGGTGAATATAGTGTGACTCGCAATGATGAACTTTATTATTTACCTGCTGGAAAAAGAGTTAAACTTTCTATGGATGAAAGTTCTAGTGCTGTCCGTTCTCTCTTAGATATTGGTTTTTATTTGAGACACGAAGCTCAACCAGGTGATTTACTGATGATAGATGAACCAGAATTAAACCTTCATCCTGAAAACCAACGTCGTGTAGCTCGGTTATTTGCTCGACTTGTGAATGTAGGTGTTAAAGTATTTATTACAACTCACAGTGATTATATTATTAAAGAACTGAATACTTTGATCATGCTCAATCATGATAAACCCCATCTCACAGAAATTGCCAAAACAGAAGGTTATAGCTCAGAAGAATTGATATCTGCTGAAAAAATTAAAGTCTATATTGCTGAAGAGGCATTGGTAAAATTAGATGGTAGGGCTAAAAAAACTAAATGTCAAACTTTAATCCCAGCACAAATAAGTTCCGAATTAGGTATTGAAGCTCGTAGTTTTGATCAAACCATTGAAACTATGAACCGTATTCAAGAAGCAATTGTCTGGGGTGAATAGTAATGTCTGATATTGCTATCTTGAAAGAGATGATAAAAAATACTGCAACTGTACCATTAAAAGATGAGAATGGTAAAAAAATAGTGACTCTTGAAGAACCTGATCTACCTAACTGTTTTGTAACAATTCGTGGTATACCAGATGAAGATCAATTTATTGTGATTAAAGCAGATCAATTTCCTGCACCAAATACTATTTTTAATGGTTCAAAGGGTGAGTGTAAGCGGGCTGATTTTATCATTGTTGCTGATACTGACAGGAAAAAAGTTATTCTCTGTATAGAGATGAAAGCAAAGAGAAAAACTGCCAAAGAATGGGAAATTATTCAGCAGCTTAAAGGTGCAAAGTGTTGTGTTGAATATTTTCAGAAAGTAGGTAAAGAGTTTTGGGGACATTCCCATTTTCTTGATAGTTATGTTTATCGGTTTGTAACTATTAGAAATATTAATATTGATAAAAGAACAACGCAAGAAAAAACCACAGATAATCATGATATTCCAGAAAAAATGTTAAAATTATCTGCTCCTAAGTCTAACTATATATTATTTAATCGTTTAATAGGAGTGAGGAAATAAACATTTTAAACATTTTCACCACAAGCTAGTATTAATAACTCAATTTATGATATTAAATAAACAATTAACAACCATAACCATATAAATCCTATGACTAACCTGATTGAATACGAAGACGCTAACCCAGAAGTACGTGCAGTTTACGACGATATCCGCGCTACTAGACAAACTGAATATATCAACAATTTCTGGAAAGCATTAGCTAATCATCCCCCAACATTAAAACGAACTTGGGAAAATCTCAAGGAAATTATGGCAGGTGAAGGTGAAATTGATCCATTAACGCGAGAATTAATTTACATTGCGGTGAGTGTAACTAATAACTGTGAATATTGCATTGCTTCCCACAGTACCGCAGCTAAAAATAAAGGCATGACTGATACAATGTTTGGGGAATTAATGGCGATTACTGGTGCTGCTAATATGACAAATAGGTTGGCTAATGGTTATCAAATTCCTGTGGATGAAATATTTAAACAGCAGTAAGTTAAGTTCAAATAATTTTATCTCCCTAATAAATTCTCAACATCTTGACAACCACCGGGAATGGTTTTTCTGCTTTTTTCTCCACACCAAGCACAGCAGTAACGACGGACTGAATCTGACATTCTTTCAGCCTTGCTAAAATCAGCGTTTTCAACCACTGCACCAGTGTGTTCTCCAGTGTCATAGTTGGGGGGATGGATGCGACTGCGGGGTGAGGCTTTTTGTAAATAACCATAAAAAAAGCGGACACCATTTAAATCAGCATTTCTAAGATTAGCATCGTATAAAATGGTGCGGGAAAGATTGACTTTGACTAAATCACAACCACTGAGGTTAGCACGGACTAGGTTCGCTTCACTTAAATCAATCCACCGTAAATCAGTTTTGGAAAGGTCTGCACCTGCTAACATTACCCCTAAGTCAATTACTCGTACTCCTTCTAACCTATCTTCGGCGTAACCACCGACACCATCAAGAATGGCTCTACCGAGACGGCGATCGCGTTTTAATGGTGTTAATAATTTGGAACGGGAAAGAAAGCGGAGAATTTTAGCTTTTCCACTCCCATCTACACTACTAAAAATAGCAGCGGTACGTCCTTCTGCGATCGCTCTTTCCTGTGGCCAGTCTTCTAATAATCCTTCTTCATCTAATACTAAATCAGATATACCTTGAAAATAAGAATCTATAGTTTGCTGTTGCGTAATAATATTTTGTTGAACCGTTAATTGATTTTGTTGAATAGTTAAATCCTTAGAAATAATGTATTGTCGCCAGGCTACATAAACTGCAACAACAGCAATAGAAATTTGCCCTAAAGCACCGAACCATTCCGCTAAAGTTCCCGAAGCATCCCAGTTAATAAACTTTCCTAAACTGAGGATAATTTCACCAACACCAGTAAATTTTAATAACCCAATAATACTGACAGATAAACCAATTAACCCTAACAATAGAATTATTTCCTGGGGAGAAAACCATTTTTTAAATTTTGCTTCTAACCAAGGTAAAAGGTTAATTATCCAAGGTAAAAGCATAGTTATGGATAAACCTAAAGTTACTAGAGTTCCCAAAATTCCCAAGAATGGGTTATTGATAATAATACCAATAGAAGTGAGAGCGATCGCTAATATTGTAGAAATTAAAGCTCTCGGTTTTACGGAAGATTGATAGTTAGAAACTACATTACCGCTAGATTGATCAGACTTTAAAACATCAGAATGATGGTGAGATTGTAAATGGGAAATAGCTGATAAAGCATCTTGTTCAGCCAAAATTTTCTCTGTAATTTCATTATCACCTAAACCATCCAGAAAATTATCCGTTTGTAAATTTTGATCTGAGTTGTCTTCTGGTGGATAAGAAGAATTAGATTCTTTACTCATACTTACTATTTTTGAATATTCTGATAATTTTAGAAATTGATCCTATTTTTACAGTTTATACGTTATTTTATACAGTTCACATAAATCAATTTCCGACTATTACCTGGAAATTTTCTCAAAATTTGTCAGGAGTAAATTATCCTATCACTGACTTTTTACTCCTGACAATTGCATTGTAAATTTATTTTTTATGGAAACATCAACAAAAAGAAACAAAAATTGATTAAGCTAGTCCTACCAACTTAGCACTTAGTTCCCACATCTTTTCAGCTTTTGCATCGTCGCTGGCCTCGTTGGAAACTTTTTGCACAAAGGACTTACCTTCTTTTTTCTGTCTATTTCCCCAACTCCAATACATTCCAGATTCACTGTAAGCTGGATCAGTAACTACATCGGCTACTCTTTTACCAGCTAGTTCTTCAGAAACAAACCCACCAGTAATGTACTTCTGGAAGAGAGGGAACAGTTTCTGGAACAGGGGATAATGGTTACGGAATAAGGGGGTTGTTGCTACACAACCAGGATATAGAGAACTAAAGGTAATACCAGTTGACTCATGATAGCGTCTGTGTAATTCTCTCATCGTCAAGACGTTACAAACTTTACTATCTTTATAGGCCTTAACAGGTTCAAATTTCTTGCCATCAATCATAGTTTGAGGTGCTTTAAATCCTGCTTCAAACCCTTTCAAATCTCCCAAATCTGGACGGGGGGGAATTTTTCCACCTAACTCATTGGGGTTATGGGTGACAGTTCCCAAAATTACCAGTCTGGGTTCAGCAGCAGAAGACTTTTGTAAATCTTCCAACATCAAGTTACACAGTAAAAAATGTCCTAAATGGTTTGTCGCTACACTTAACTCATATCCATCTGGACTATATAAAGGTTCTTTTAGCAAGGGCATATAAATAGCCGCATTGCAAACCAAAGCATCTAAAGATTTACCAGTAGCTCTAAAGTCCTGGACAAATTTTCTGACACTATCTAAAGAAGCCAGGTCTAAATGTATGATACTATAGCTATCCTGCGGTATTCCCGCAGTTTGGGCTGCTTGTTGGGTTTTTTCCAAATTTCGACAGGCCATAACTACGTGCCATTTACCAGTTGCTGCTAAGGCCTTTGCAGCATACAAACCCACACCAGAGGATGTACCTGTAATTACAACCGTTGATTTTTCCATGTTAATCAGACTGTCTTAATTTTAGTTGAGTTTTTCTATGTTCTCATGTTCCGTTGCTTATGAAACAGAATGAATCAGTCAGTGCTAGTTTAGCATTGCTGATAAGTGTAAAATTTTTGAAAAAAGTAGCATAACTTGTATTCTTGAGTACCAGAAATTTGGGCCAAAAATTTGGGGTATTAACAGCCATACTACCAAACTCCTAAAAGTCATAGTTGATAACAGTTTTAATAGAACATGATAGATGGGTTAAAAAGAGTTACATCTTCTGAGTCTTGGTTAATATTAAGAATTTAATTGCAGCATTCAACAGTCAGCGTTCAGCTAATAGCTGAATGTTTACAATTTAATCATGACAGGATTACAGGTAAAATGAAAGCAAAATTTATCAAGTAATTGCTTGATTTTACTTAAATATGATATGATTCACATGATTTAATAAAAACTTTTCCAAATCTTTATTTTTTCCTTGGTAAAACACAAGACAATTGATAATACTTTAGTTGAATTGGATACGACTTTTAATTATCCAGAAGTTTTAACATTATATATTGAGTTCTGTAGGTGCAGTATGGTTTTTCGGAGATACTTGATTGCCTGTGGATGTGTTGGTCTTTTATCAACAGGATGCGTTGATGTAGCGGTATCATCAACAGAATATACCAAGCAAGTTGTACAAGAAAATAATGTAGCTCAATTAATAGCAGAAGTACAAGATACTCAAGAGGCTAAAAAACTCCTAACTCAAGGCAATAATTTTTTAGATGCTAATCGCTATAAAGAAGCTCTAGCATTGTACAATCAAGCCGTTGAATTGAAAAAAGACAGTGAAGAAATATGGGTAAATAGGGGTAATGCTCTAATCGCTTTACATCGCTATGAAGAAGCTCTAGAATCCTATGATAAAGCGATCGCTATTCGTCCTAATAAAAATGAAGCTTGGTATAATCGGGGAAATGCTTTATCAGCTTTGCGCCGTTATCAAGAAGCCGTCAAATCCTATGATGAAGCCATAGTTATTAATCCAGAAAAGTTTGAAACTTGGATAAATAGAGGAATTGCCTTAACAAAATTAAAAAGATACACAGAAGGTTTAGCATCTTATAACCAAGCAATCACCCTTAACTCAAATGCCCATCAAGCATACTACAATAAAGCTTGTAATTATGCCCTGCAAAACAATCTTTTATTAGCTGTTGAAGCATTAGATAAAGCCATCAAAATTCTCCCTGAAAAATACAAAGAACTAGCAAAAATAGACACAGATTTTGATAAAATTCGTGATCAAAAGCAATTCCAGGAAGTCTTAAAATGATAATGTTATCTTTAATTTATCAACAATGAAATTCTTGTGAATCAAGGCTTTGTAATTTAGTTTTAGATTATTTAACTGCTATCGAGGGATATTGATGATTTTCATAAACAGTATTTTAATCTATAGGAATCATAGAGATTTTTTTGATATCTGGTAACTTATGTTTAATTTGTTGCTTTAACTGATCTTGTTTTTGAATTAAATTCGAAATTAAATCAACTAGCTTTGTACTATTTGGCTCAAATAATTCCGTTGGGCTAATAATAGGTGGTTCTAGATCAAAATGTTGATATAATCCGGCAAATTTATCCTGGTAACTTACACAGGCAACAGGAGTTTCCTGTCCTAAACAAGCAATAGCTAAATGCATTCTACTACTAATAACATAATCAATATATTTAACTATTGCTTTCAGTTCTGCCGCTTGACATGGGAAAGGAATTTTAAAACAGCTAGACTTAATATGCATGGGAAGTTTTTCTATGATCTTATTAGCTAGTTTATCATCACTTAAATTACCCTGAATATTCCGAAAATCATGGGGCAAAAACATAAAACTTAAATTCGTATTTTGTTCCGACACCTTAATTATACTATCTACAAAACTTTGAACTAAAGTGTCAGTTGTCTGTTCAGGTAATTTAGAAATTAATAAATTATTGACATTTATCCCTAATATCTTTTTGCCTTGATTTCTTTGAGTTTCGATCCATTGAAATGATTTGTCAACTTTTTCGGAGGTATCAATAGGAGATAATAAAAAAGCTAAGTCAGCTACTAAGTTAACAGAGGCGGATGGTATTTCTGTTATTAATCTTTGGTAAGAAAATATATCTCTTGCATAAAGCCTAACTTGGCTTGGCAAATCATGCAAAACCTTAACAGAAACTTGGGTGGGTTGACGATTATAGCTAAAGCCTAAAATTGCAGAGATGAGGTCTAACTTAGCAGCCATTTCTACCATTTTAACTCTTTTGAATGTTGCATAATCTGAATAGTAGCCATCCATTAAATCAGCACCTAAACAATAAAATCTTTCATACTGACTTATTCGATAGCCAAATGCTATAAATTTTCCTAAAAAACCATACCATTTTCGATAAATAAAGAAGTCTCTCATATCCAGATATTCATGGGTTTCAACTGGATACTTTTCCTTAACATTGTAGGCAACTAAACTAATATTGGTTAATCCTTTTTGTTTGAGGTAATTTACAAGTCCTACCACCATCGCTTCATCACCAAGACTACCTGGAGCAGCAGGAGGTAAAATAACTGCTGAGGAGGGGATACGACGAATAAATCCCACTGAACGTAGAAGGGATAAAATAACGGCATAAATAGAGATTAATATACTAGATGGAGAACATAAAAAAACAAGAAGTGCTTGATTCATAAAATTGATTAACCTTGTTAAACAGGAAATGATTATGCAGAGTGATTATAGCATACTGCTTTTTATATTCATGATTGTAAATATACCCGATTTTTAACATTTCTACTTACAGTCAAGAATAAATTAGTCTTAGAGGATATCTGAAACTTGTTCGTGTAACTTTTAATTGAGGCGTTTGTGGTCAAAATAAAGTTTTGTGATGGCATTTAATATTTCTAGATTTTATGTTAATTTACTTATTGTTATTGCTGAGAGACTCAATTATTCGGGGATTTAAATATTTTTAATCAGTGAATCTGATATATACAACCAGCAAAATACTTACATCAAAACCATGCTCAGAATTAAAAACCTCAATAAAGCTTACAAAACCAGAAAAGTTCTACAAGATTTAACATTTAATATTTCATCAGGAGAAGTTTACGGTTTACTAGGTGCAAATGGAGCAGGAAAAACCACCACAATTAATATTATTTGTAACTTACTTCATGCTGATAATGGACACATCACCATTAATAATCAACCAATTTCCGAGAATACCAAAAAATTTATAGGTATTGCACCCCAAGAAAACCTCTTATACAAAACTCTTTCCTGTGCAGAGAATCTTAATTTTTTCGCTGATATTTATGGTTTAGATCAACAAACAAAAAAACAACAAATAGATGTAACTCTTACTGCTGTTAACTTATTAGATAGAGCAAACAGTCCTGTAGAAACCCTCAGCGGAGGAATGCAAAGAAGATTGAATATTGCAGTTGCTTTAGTACATCAACCCCAATTAGTCATTCTTGATGAACCAACTACAGGTTTAGATATAGAAGCAAGATATGAAATTTGGGAATTAATTAAGCAACTCAAAAATCAAGGACTGACAATTTTATTAACAACTCATTTATTAGATGAAGCAGAAAGACTATGTAACAGAATTGGGATTTTGAAAAATGGTAAAATCTTAGCAGAGGGGAGTTTATCAGAGTTAAAAAAATTAATTCCTGGAGAGGAGGTGTTAGTATTAAAAACTACCCAAGAAGAAGAGGCGATCGCCATCGCTGAAAAATCTGGTTTTATCACCCGACGTTATGGTAGTGATTTAACATTTTTACTCCCAAACCCCTTAGAATTAAAAGAAATTCTCACCATCTTTGATCAAATACCCATTGATTCTATTTCCCGTCAACCCATCCGCTTAGAGCATATTTATGTAGAAATAACTAAAGGAGATAGGTAACAGTTGAAAATGAGGTGATAGGTAGGGTTTTTTCATTCCCTAAAACAGGTAAAATTGCCAGGGTAGATGGGGACAAAAATCATGGGTACTGGTCTTGCTCTCACATACCTCTAAGATACAAGGTTGGGTTGAAGAGAGTGAAACCCAATATCTAAAAAAATAACTATTCTTTTTTAGTCGCTATCCCAAATTTCACATTAGGAATAGTTCTCAATTTATCCATAATTCCTACAACTTGACCATGTTTAATACTTTCATCTGCATTCAAAACCACTACTAATTCTTGATTAGTTTTTGATTGTTTAGTTAACTCAGTTCCTAAATCTTCTAACTGAATGGGTTGTTTATTTAAAAACATTTTTCCAGTTTTATCTACAGTCAATGTTAACTTTAAGGAAGTGGTATTTTGTAATGCTGTAGATGCTTTTGGTAAATTAACTGGTAAACTTTCTGATTTTGTTAAAAACAAAGTTGACATAATAAAAAATGCCAAAATCGCAAAAATAACATCAATCATGGGGACGATGTTAATTTGTGCTGGTATATCTGGTTCATCTGGTAGTCGCATATTTATTCTTTCTCCTTTTATAAGGACAATGGTATAGTAATTTTAACTCTTTTCTATACTCTTTGATATAATCCTCTAAAGGAGAAAATACCTAGATTTTTAATTGATTGATTGTTGAATTAATGGTTGATAAATTCGCTAACGTTTTCAATCTCTACCATATTTTTACGAGTAAATCTTCTCCCTCCTGCTACTGTTCTTGCAGGACAACCGCGATTTGGTGCTGAGGGAAATTGAATCGCTATGTATTCATTCTGAATAATTGGTAAAATTGAAACCAAAAGTAAATACAAAATAATGCTTAATACTGGTTGAAATATATCAAGTATTAATTTGCATAGAAGATAGTCATATTTTGTAATTTTCATGATTATCTGAAACCTATTTAAAAGAATGTTTACCAAGATTTTTTCGAACATTCTCTAAGTTTGTTAATGACTTATCGGTAGATGAGGTTGAGAATTACGCACTTCTTTACAAAAGTTTACATTAAATGCACCCTTCTATATATCCCACTTCGGGTAATTTACCTACTCTATACCTAGTTACCCGCTGACCATCGGTTTCAAAAATCACTCGATAATTTTGATCAGCTTTATCTTTAGGAACAAAAGTTAAATAATGTCCATTGTTATTATAAGGATGTGGTTTAACTTGAATTTGTCCACCATACAGTGATTTAATTCTTGCTTCTGAATCACCAATTTTTGCCCCGGAAATTGTGGTAATTTTGGGGTTATCTATATCTACTCTTGCAATTATATCACTGGTAATATATTTTTGACGACTTTTAGCTTCATCTTTTGTCACCATAAAGGAAACACCTTTGAGTTCTCCTTCTGTTTCCAAATAGTAACAACTATCATTTCCTGCATAGGAAACATACAAACGATTTTTCACAGCAAGAGCAGCTTCAGGAAGATTCATTCCTATTTTAATTGCACCAATACCATTAATAGCTACTTTTGCTTGAGAAGTTAATTTTGTTTGTGCTGTTACTATTCCCACAGTGAAAATAGAAGCGGTTAAGGTCAGAGTCGCAATAGTTAGGGTTTTTATTTTCCCGTTCATCGTATTTTCAGCTATTTTAAGTAGTTGATATATTTTAGATACAACATCAAATAACTATTTTCGGATTTCTAAGGATAAAATTTTGTTAATTTTAATTTTTTGGATTTTCCTGATGCGAGTATAAATGTCAGTGAAGTTTTTTATAAATTAAGTTTTTATTTAGGATTGATAAAAAGTTTATTGAATTCATTTATAACCTTATTTGTGAGACTCAATGAAATAAGTTGACATTTAAAACTATACAATAAATACTGAAGCAACAATTTAATTTTTCAGCTAAAATCTTAGTAAAATACATAGTTCCCATATAAATTAGTAGAGCTTATTTGATTCGGGTGCATAATGCGATTAGCTCTATTAACAGCTAAATTTTGATTCTCAACAGAAAAGCTCAAAAATATCCAGAAAACAGCGACAGACAATAGTATATAGATGAATTAATAGGGTGTCTGAAAAACTACCAAATTTAACGCCTCGCTGAACAACGTCACCACAATATTTGAGCGATGAATAGTTTATTTGGTACTTGGACTAGCAGACTAAGAAAAAATTCTTTATTGCTGGTGCTGTCAATCTTGCTGCCAATTTTTGGTATTAGTAATACTGTAATGGCAGCAGAAAAAATATATGTTTCTTATTCTATTCTAGAAATTCCTATTCCTGTAATTAGTTTGGAAAAGTTTACTAAAACGGGAAATATTGATCAGGAATTAGCGGGTTATCAGGATTATATTGCACCTCAACAATTGCAAAAGTTAAGGGAAATTCTGCTGAGATCAATAAAAATAAGTCCTGCTGTTGCTACCCAATTTTTATATACAGAACAGGGAGAATTTTTGCTACATAGGTTGGCAAAATTAATTAAAAATAAATCTGCTTATACTGAAACAGCAGTAAATGATTTACGTAATGCTATTATTTTTGCATCCAAAGAACCAGGAGGATTAACATTCTTAAATATTTTAAGCCATTATCCTAGTATTAGTATCCATGTTGACTTAGCTAATAGCTTAGAAATAGCTGGGGAATTGGAAAATCTAATTACAGAAACTAATCAAGCGATCGCAACTATTCAAGAATTATCAAAAATAGAATCTGCTACTGGATCAAAAACCAATTTATCTCAATTACTTAGCTTACAAAAACCCAAAAAAGTCACATCAAAAAACATCAGGTTAGACTTTTTTGATGCGACCAGAAATCGCTCTTTGTTAACTGATGTTTATCTACCTAATGTTCAGCATCCTACACCAGTAATCGTGATTTCTCACGGATTGGGTTTAAATAGTAGCAACTTTCACTATTTAGCTAAACACTTAGCATCCCAAGGATTAGCGGTAGTTCTTCCCAATCATCCTCAATTATTTACTAGTCATAATCATAATAGTAAATTTAAAGAAGCCAAAGAATTTATCAATAGACCTTTAGATATAAAATATATCTTAGATCAACTAGAGAATTATAACCAATCTAATCCACAGTTTCAAGACAAATTAAACTTGCAACAAGTGGGAGTAATGGGACAGTCATTTGGTGGTTATACCGCATTAGCTTTAGCTGGGGCAAAAATTAATTTTCAACAATTAGATCAAGACTGTCATCCAGATAGGCTACAAAATACTTGGAATATGTCTTTATTGTTGCAATGTCGAGCCTTAGAATTATTACCTAAATCTCAAAGAGAAGATAATTCCAACTTGTCAATTGACCTCCAAGATGAGAGAGTTAAAGCAGCGATCGCTATTAACCCAATCACCAGTTCTATTTTTGGGAAATCTGGCTTAAATCAAATCCAAACCCCTGTCATGTTTATTAGTAGCAGCGAAGATACAGTTGCACCTGCTTTATATGAACAAATAATACCTTTCTCTTGGTTAAATAATCCTGATAAATATCTTGTCATGCTAATTGGTGGTACACATTTTTCCACTATTGGTAATAGTCAACCAGGAAGTAAGCAAATATCATTACCCGCAGATATGGTTGGGAATGCTTCTCAAGCCCGTACTTATATTAATGCTTTAAGTTTGCCTTTTTTCCAAACCTACGTATCTCGAAAACCAGAATATATACCCTATTTAAATGCAGGTTATGCTGCAAATATCGCTGATAAATCATTAGGTTTAAGTTTCATTCAGTCTTTAAAAAATCCACAATTAGTGCCAACATTAGATAATAATATTCAAAAACAACTCCCTTTTACCATAATTGAATTTGGATATTGGATATTAGCCATTGCCGTATCTTTACTTCATATAATTATTTTTGTAATGTTTTAGAATATAATTAAATACGAATTACAAGTTAATAATTAAGAACTATTCTGTGCAAGGCTTTCTCAATTTAAACAAACCCTATGACTGGACTTCCCATGACTGCGTAGCAAAGGTAAGAAAACTGTTACGTTTAAAACGAGTGGGACACGCAGGAACTTTAGATCCAGCCGCAACTGGTGTATTACCCATTGCTGTGGGAAAAGCCACCAGACTATTACAATATTTACCCAGTGAAAAAGCTTACAAAGCTACTGTCCGCTTTGGAGTACGTACAAATACTGATGATTTACAAGGGGAAGTTATCATTTCTCAGTCTTGCCCTGATTTAAAATTAGCAGATGTAGAAACAGAAATTCCCCAATTTATCGGTAAAATTGAGCAAATACCCCCCAGTTATAGTGCTATTCAAGTAGAGGGTAAAAGATTGTATGATTTAGCACGTCAGGGTGAAAAAATAGCAGCACCAGTACGGTTAGTGGAAATTTTTAAGATAGACATTTTAGACTGGCGTGACAGTGATTTCCCGGAATTGGATCTAGCGATCGCCTGTGGTGCAGGAACATATATCCGAGCGATCGCCCGTGACTTAGGAGTAATATTAAATACAGGCGCAACACTGGCCGCTTTAACAAGGACAGAAAGCAGCGGCTTTCACCTACAAAATAGCCTTACCCTAACAGAACTAGAAAACCAACTACAAACCGGCACATTTCAACCCATCCCCCCAGATGCAGCTTTAGAAAAATTACCTTCTGTGAATTTACCAGGAACATTTGCCAAAAAATGGTGTCAAGGTCAGCAAGTGTCCGTAGATCAAGATGTGTTGGGAATAGTGCGAGTATATGAACAAGAAACCCGCTTTCTAGGAATTGGGCAAATACAAGATCATATCTTAATTCCTAAAATGGTTTTTGAACCCATTTCCTAGCTGAGAAAACTTCTCAATATTTAGTAGAAATACGGAATTTGGGTTTTGGAATTTGAAAATGAATTAAGTATCAAGGGAAATCTGACTATGATAACTTTACAAAAGTATATTAATTCTCTCTTAAAAATTGCTGTTGGGCTTTCCCCTACACTAATTATTTTATCTAGCTTTTCTTTACCGTCTTTAGCACAAATTACCCCAAATCACTCACCAAAAACCGCACCTACGCAGCAAACAAAAAATCTCCAACTTGCACAGATGATTAAATTCCCATCATCAGCAGATCGAGGCAAACCAAAAAGATCAGGTGCAGGAGGAAGAAGAGGCAATTCATGTATTATTTCCGAAGAAGATAAACAATCTTTAACAGCAATAATGCCAACATGGGATAATGAAGGAAAAACAACTAATGATACCTCCAAATTATACATTTTTGTTCCTCAAAATAAAACAGAAAATGGCGAATTTGTAGTTATAGATGAAGAAGGAAACAACATTTACGAAACCAATTTTACACCACCAAATCAATCAGGAATAGTTGAAGTAAATATCCCCGCTAATGCTTCTCTGAAAGTCGGTAAAAAATATTATTGGTACTTTACTTTAATTTGTGATGATCAAGATAGAAGTAGAGATGAGTATGTATCCGGGTCATTAGAACGTACTAACATAGGCTCTTTACTAAATAGTTATATTCAGCAAGCAACACCTCTCAAACAAGCTGAAATTTACGCCAGGAATAATATTTGGTATGACACTATTTATAATGTTGCTTCCTTGCGAAAGGAAAACCCGCAACTATGGCTAGGATTGTTAGAATCAGTTGGTTTAAAAGAATTAGCAAACCAACCTTTTGTAGAATTAGGTAAACCAAAACCATAGGAAATCAGGATACCAAAAAACTCATAGTTGCCAATTATTCCCAGGTTGCTACATCTCTTAAAACACTGGGAATTTCCCCCTGAGATAAGGGAAACTCTAAGACAGTTTCTTTATATCCTAAATATCCCGACTCAGTAAAAGACATTAACATTCTTGCTAAAGCTAACCATACCTCAGATTCATATTCCCAATCACTACCACGTCTAGCACGGCCAGCAATAGAACGTAAAGCCCAAAAATAAGAATTTCTGACTACCGAACCACCTTTTTTAAATTCAGGGACATCCTCACGGTGAATAAATAAAACTTGATTTTCAATTCTTGCTCTCATATTTATAGCAGGTGACAGGTGACAGTTTAAAAAGTCATTTTTACACAATTTTAACTGCTAATGATATTTGTGTTTGCAAGGTTTTTAGTAATTCTAAAGTTTTATGGTAAGCAAGTGTTTGTTTTTGCTGTGCAAACTTTTCTGATGCTATTTGCAAATCAGCGATCGCTCTTTGGTATAATCCTAAATTATAGTTAGCTATGCCCCGATTTAAGTAAGCCTGAGCATGACTAGGATTAAGTCTAATGACTTGGGAAAAATCATACTTCGCTCCCATATTATCCCCACTCCGTCCACAAATACAACCCCGATTAAAATATGCTCTCTCATCATCGGAGTTTAAATTAATTGCTAAATTAAAATTTTCCATAGCTGCGGATAAATTTTGTAACTCAAAATAACCCAGTCCTCTGTCATTATATATATCAGCTAATATTAAATTACTATCGGTATTATTTTTAGGAATATTACTTATAGCTTGGTTATAATCAGTAATAGCCTGAGAAAAATTGCCTTGTGCTGCAAAAGCTATTCCCCGATTATAATAAACACGAAAATCATCTGTTTTTATAGCCAGTGCTTGGTTATAATCTTTAATAGCATCTACATAATTTCCTTGTCTGTATTGTGCTAATCCTCTGTGAAGATAAACCTCTGAATCTTGAGGTAATAAATTTAATGCTTGACTACAATCTGCGATCGCTTCATGATAATCTTGTATTTGTAAATAAGCTAAACAACGATTTTTGTAAGCTGCTGGATACTTATTCTGTTGTTGAATTGCCAAACTTAAAGACTTAATAGCAGCTTGGTAATTATCTTGCAGCATTTGATTTACACCCAATCTAAACCAATCACTTGCTGTAATTTCACTTTGTTCTAAAGCTAATGAATTCGCATCAAAAGATGAAAAAATCATAGCAAAAATAATCATGAAACTGAAAATTAATCGCCAGAAATAAATCATCAACATCTCCTTTGAAAATTTCAGCATTATTAGTATTACAAGAGTAGCGGGACAAAAAGCCCCGCACATTGTCAATTATTCAATTACTCATTCACTTATTTCCAGCCATTCTCTGCTTGTGCCATTACATAAGCTGCAACATTTTCAATTTGCTCAGGTTGTAAACGGCCTTTGAAAGCTGGCATAGCATTTTTACCATTTGTCACTTGATAAATGATTTTCTCTGCTGAGTACATATCGTACTTTTCCAAATCTGCTTGACTCAAAGTTTTGGCAGCATTAACTACATTTTTACCGCCCAAATGACAAGCATTACAATTAGCTGCAAATATTGCTTTTCCCGCCGCTGCATCAGCGGCTAAAGCTGGACTACTGAAGGCAAAAGTGAAAATTGTAACGCCTAACAACAATACGGAAATAATCTTTTTCATGTCGTGTTCTCTTTACAGCAATTATTGATTAATTGTCATATCCAGGATAATTATCTTTTGATTAAGTAGCATTAGTCAAACGACAGGTTGTCAAACACCGATGTATGTAAAGAAAGGTTAAATATTACATTACAAGAGTAGCGGGACAAAAAGCCCCGCACATTGTTAATTATTCAAATACTAATTAACTTACTACCAACCAGCACCAGCTTGTTCCATTACATAAGCAGCTACATCAGCAATTTGTCCATCATCAAGACGACCTTTAAAGGCTGGCATAGCATTTTTACCATTTGTAACTTGAGAAATAATAGCTTCTTGGGAGTACATACTATTACCTTCCAAGTGTTCTTTACTCAAAGTTTTGGCAGCATTTACTGTATTTCCACCACCTAAATGACAAGAATTACAATTAGCTGCAAATATTGCTTTTCCAGCCGCCGCATCTGCTGCTAAAGCAGGACTACTAAAAGCAAAGGTGAAGATTGTAACAACTAAAAGTAATACAGAAATAATCTTTCTCATGTCGTGTTCTCTCTACAACAATCGTTGCTCAGGGATATTGTTCTTTAATTATTCTCTTTAAATGTAGTTCTATTAGTCAAGAGACAGGCTGTCAAACTTGGCTTAAATTATTAGTGATAATAGGCTATTAGGTATGATGAGCAAGGGTTTAGGAAATATATTAAAAGTATATTAAATCGGATTTATAAATTTATAATTAAGGCAATAATAGTAAATTAAATATTAAGAATATGAAGGAAAAAATATAAATTTCTTATAATCTCATCCCTCATATTTGCAAGACTATTATTTATTTGCCAACTCACTGATAGCTGCTTCACTCACCCGACAAATCCGCCAATCTTCTAAAATATCTGCACCCATACTGCGGTAAAATTCCTGGGCAGAAACATTCCAATCTAAAACACTCCATTCTAAGCGTCCACAATTGCGTTCTACAGCTATTTTTGCTAACTTATTCAGTAGTGCTTTACCAATACCTTGACGGCGATAATCTGGGAGAACAAATAAATCTTCTAAATAAATTCCTGGCTTAGTTAAAAAGGTAGAATAATTATGAAAAAATAAAGCAAAACCTACCGCTTGACCTGCAACTTCAGCTACAATTGCCTCTATATATTTTGTATCACCGAATAAATGATCTTTTAAAGCTTCAGCATTACCAGTAACAGCAGCAGATAGTTTTTCATATTCTGCCAATCCTTGAATCAATGCAAACAAAGCATCACTATCATTTGGTTCTGCAAAACGGATAATTAAATTAGTTTGAGAAGTCATTAGTCTTTAGTCTATAGTTGACAGTCAATAAATAGTTTATAGCTAAGTGTGTAAATTTGCTTAACTAATAACTAATCACTAATAACCAATGACTAATGACCAATGACTAATGACTTAAATTAACCAACCCTTTAAACGTTTAGCGATATGGGGACGGCGTAACTTGCGCATGGCTTTACTTTGAATTTGTCGCACTCGTTCACGGGAGAGGTTAAACATATTACCCACTTCTTCGAGAGTGCAAGGTTCGCTAGTTGTAAGTCCATAGCGTAAAGAAATGACATCTTTTTCCCTGGGGGTGAGGACATCACCTAAAACTTCCCATATCTCCTGACGCATCATGTTTTCATTCATTTTTGCTTCTGGAGATTGGTTATCCTCATCCTCCAACAAGTCCATTAATTCCGTGTCTTCTTCCTTACCAACACGGTGGTTTAAAGATAATGCTTGACGACGCAGTTGTTGTAGTTGACGCAGTTGCTGAACACTAATTTCTAGATATTCAGCCATTTCCGTTTCTGTTGGGTTGCGAGCGAATTTTTGTTTAAGTTCTCGCTGGGCTTTTTTCAGTTTGTTGAGTTTTTCAACAATGTGAATAGGTAGACGGATAGTGCGAGCATCATTGGCGATCGCTCGTGTAATAGCTTGACGTATCCACCAATAAGCATAAGTTGAAAATTTATAGCCTTTATCGGGATCAAACTTTTCTGTAGCGCGATTTAACCCCATAGCCCCTTCTTGAATTAAATCTAAGAAAGGAACGCCCCGGTTTAGATATCGTTTAGCAATAGAAACTACTAACCGCAAATTTGAGCGGATCATTTTCCGCTTTGCTACCCTTCCTTGATATAATCGGCTTTCTAATTGTTTTTCTGTCAGATCAAATCTAGCTGCTAGTTCACTTTTACTAGGAGTGTTTCCCAGTTCAGCTTCTAGAGATGCTTGTAGATCTTTGACATCTTCCAAAAACTTCACCCGACGAGCTAATTCTACTTCTTCTTCCGCCTTGAGCAGAGGATAACGCGCCATTTCCTTAAAAAACGCGCCCACAGCATCATCATGTTCGGTTTTATTGTATCCCGAAGGACGAGCAGCGGCCATTTGATCCCCGTCTTTCGTTTCTGAGTCCAAATTTTCGGTAATTGAAGAGTCTTCAAATACTACTGCATCTAAACTATCAAGTGATGGTTCTTCATGATCAGCAGCATTATCGAGTGTTTCCATTTTTCCCAATTCAGCAATATTCATAGTTTCCTTTCGGGATTTTTGCTTTGTTTGGTACATAATTTAGTGACAGCTGCTCATTAGAGGACTGGTAGCTTTCCCCATAAGGACAAATACACCCATTTACTTAGCCAAATACAATCTTTTTGAAAATTCCTGTAAGAATTTAGGATTCAGTAGAGGTTCAAAACTGTTAGGGTTTTCTAGTTTGGGAGGAAAGGAGGAAAAACACCTTTACCCTTGTAAGTTTTCCCCAACTAACTAATCACTCTCAGACTAATCAAGTAAGTAGTATTGAGTAGGGGTTTAGTACGGCTCAACCCAGATAAAAATCTGGAGTTAGCCAAGATTAGGAATAGCAAAGATTTTCAAAAACATTAAATTCAGTCAGTGACATCCTAACAAATACTGCCAATTTTTTGTGTTTCAGCCTCGAAAGTTACTAACTCATAGCTGATGGCTAAATACCTACAATTCCTAATTGGCAAGGAAAATCCGTGTCTGCTAGTCATGTTTTGGTTAATCATAGAGACAAACCATATTGCCATTGCACCCAAAATACCATCTTTTCCCGCTACCAGTAGGCTGATTCCTCATTTCTTTCTTAATCACCAAATCTGTCAAATCCCCTCAAACTTTCTCAACTTTAACAAATATAAAAATTCCATCTAAAGATCCTATATCTTAAATTTTCATGTATTTACCCAAATTTTTGTGTGAATTTGATTAAGAAATTAAAGCTTCCTAAATAATCCAAATTACAAAAAACATAGTTTAAAATCCGGATAATCTTGATTGTTTAAAAGCATCTCATACAGGCAACATATTGAATATCTATCAAGAGATGGAAAAAGTCTACTCCTTATTTAGTAACCTCAAAAAACCATTCTATAACTTCTAATATACCTTGATTTATGTAGTTAGCATCAAATAGTTATTGCACATACTGTAGAAAACAATTTGTTTAGTAAAATACATAAAATATAAATTATCAAGTATGATTAACAATAAAAGTATTGCGAAATACAGTTTACCTGTAGTAAAGTAGGGAATTAAGTTTAAGTAAGACTGGTTAACTATATCCAGTTAAATGAGCAAATATCTATTAAAAAAGCCGAAAATATGTATATTCAGGATATAAATTTATCTTCTTTATTTGTCGCTGAACCAGGAGAGTTATACCAGTCAAAAATAAATCTTAATCAATGGATTGAAGTATTAGTAGATTGTCCAGGAAGTACGGATTTATATACATACAAATTACCAGAACAGTTAGAAATAAAACCAGGGGATATTTTGACAGTTCCCTTTGGATCACAACAGGTAGGAGCGATTGCAATTAGGTTTTTATCTCAACTTCCAGAAAATTTAACACCAGAACAAATTCGGGAAGTAGAAGATGTTGTTAGTAAAAGTTTTTTTCCTAGCAGCTATTGGCAATTACTTAACCGGATTGCTGCTTATTACTATACGCCCCTAATTAAAGTCATTCGGGTAGCTTTACCACCTGGTTTATTGGGGCGATCGCAACGTCGTCTGCGTTTAACACCCCTGGGAAAAAACCAAGATGTTTCCAGTAATACGGCTGTTTTCATGTCACCAACCGCCCAACAAGTGATCCAACTTTTACAAAAAACCCCCAGTGGTGACTATAGTTATTATTACATTCAACAAAAAATTAAATCTGCTTATAGAGGAACTCGTGAATTAATTCGCTTAGGATTAGCAGAAAATTACCTAGAACCACCAAAAATAAATCAACCCAAACTCCAAAAAGCAGTCACATTATTAGATAACAACGAAGAAGATTTAACACCCCGGCAAAAAGAAATTATCGAAGTTTTAAAACGACAAGGTGGAGAACTATGGCAAACAGAATTATTACAAACTTGTAGCACCAGTACATCTACTTTAAAAGCCTTAGAAAAAAAAGGTTATGTAGTAATTGAAGAACGGGAAAAATTACGCAGAGAACAAAACCCCTCCGTAGCTGGGGATCAAGCCAAATCTTTAACAGCAGCCCAAAGCCAAGCCTTAGAAACCATCAAAACATTAAATCAATTTACCCAAGTTTTATTACATGGAGTCACAGGTTCAGGAAAAACCGAAGTATACCTCCAGGCGATCGCCCCCCTCCTCAACCAAGGCCAATCGGCATTAGTATTAGTCCCAGAAATTGGACTCACACCCCAACTCACAGATAGATTTCGCGCCCGTTTCGGCAACAAAGTCCAGGTTTATCACAGCGCCCTTGCCGATGGTGAACGCTACGACACCTGGCGACAAATGTTTACCGGAGAACCCCAGGTAGTTATAGGAACACGCAGTGCCATATTTGCCCCCTTACCCAACTTAGGCATCATCATCCTCGACGAAGAACACGACAGCAGCTTTAAACAAGATGCACCCATCCCCACCTACCACGCTCGTACAGTTGCCCAATGGCGTGCAGAATTAGAAAATTGCCCCCTCATTTTAGGTTCTGCTACCCCCTCGTTAGAAAGTTGGGTGAGTGTGAGAAACCCGGAAACCCCACCCCCTAGCCCCCTCCCCGCAAGCGATGAGGGGGGACAAGAACATATTTATATTTCACTTCCAGAACGCATCAACTCCAAACCTTTACCACCTGTAGAAATAGTGGATATGCGCCATGAGTTGAAAGCAGGAAATAGATCGATATTTAGTAGATCCTTACAAACAGCTTTAGAAGAGTTAAAAGCAAACAAACAACAGGGAATATTATTTATTCATCGTCGCGGACATAGCACCTTTGTTTCCTGTCGTAGTTGTGGTTATGTGTTGGAATGTCCCAACTGTGATGTGTCCTTAGCCTATCATCATGTAGAAGCAGGAGCAGCCGAACTATTAAGATGTCATTATTGTAATTATGGGCGATCGCATCCTCCCCACTGCCCCGAATGTAGTTCACCTTACCTCAAATTTTTCGGTAGTGGTACACAAAGAGTCTCTCAAGAACTTAACCGTCAATTCCCTCACCTAAAATTAATTCGGTTTGACAGCGACACCACCCGCAACAAAGGCGCACACCGTAACCTGATCACCAAATTTGCCAACGGTGAAGCCGACTTATTAGTAGGAACACAAATGCTCACCAAAGGTTTAGACTTACCCCAAGTTACCTTAGTGGGAGTAGTTGCCGCTGACGGATTACTGCATTTATCAGACTATCGTGCCAATGAACGGACATTTCAAACCCTCACCCAAGTTGCTGGGAGGGCAGGAAGAGGAGAAGATCCAGGGAGAGTAATTATTCAAACCTACACCCCAGAACACCCAGTCATTGAAGCCGTCAAAACCCATGACTATCAATCTTTTTGTGATGCAGAATTAGCAGAACGGGAAGCTCTTAATTATCCACCCTTTGGTAGATTAATCTTATTACGTTTGAGTAGCCTTGATCCCATTCAAGTCCAGAATACAGCCCAAATCATCGCTACAAATTTCAGTGAACAAACAGGGTTTGAAATATTAGGTCCAGCACCCGCTAGTATTTTACGAGTAGCTAACCGTTATCGCTGGCAAATATTATTAAAGTTTGCTCCTGATGCACTGCCGAATTTACCAGACTGGGGAGAAATCAGAGCGCTTTGTCCTGCTTCAGTTAGTTTAACGATTGACGTAGATCCAATTAACATCATGTAACTGATTAGATAGTGTAATCTAATACATTTTCACAGTATTAGTGTAATTAAAACATCACATTTTTTGATATTCTTGCTGGAGTAAAAAATATTCTTAATACTAAATTCCACAAACATCTCGAAAATTGTTAACTAAGATTGATAAATTGGGATGATATAAAACATTATCTAATTCCTAGCAACCAAATTTACCATTAAGTTAGGTATGATTTTGTAGCACTGATTGATTATAAATTTAGTTTAATTGAGTAATAAATAGATGGGACAAGGTTTTTTACAAATTGTTTTAACATTGTGTATTGTGATAACTATTACTCCAAGATTAGGAGGATACATAGCTCGTGTCTTTTTAGGAGAAAGTACAATACTTGATCCGATTATGAATCCCATAGAGAAAATCATATATTTAATCGGGGGCGTTGCCAAAGAAGAAGAGATGACAGTTTGGCAATATATTCGGGCATTAATCAGCAGTAACCTAATTATGGGGATTTCTGTTTATTTAATAATTGCTTTTCAAGGAATGCTACCGGGGAATCCTAATAACTTGGGTATGCCTACATGGGATCTAGTTTTACATACCACAGTTTCTTTTTTAACTAATACTGATCAACAGCATTATATAGGAGAAACAACTTTAAGTTATTTTAGCCAAATAGCAGCTTTAGGGTTTTTAATGTTTACTTCCGCTGGCACAGGTTTAGCAGTGGGAATTGCATTTATTCGAGGTTTAACTGGTAGAAAATTAGGTAATTTTTATGTTGATATTACCAGTGCAATTACTAGGATATTATTACCTCTTTCTGTGATTGGGGCGATCGCTCTCATCGCTTTAGGTGTACCACAAACATTACAAGGAACATTGGTAATCCAAAGCTTAGAAGGAGTAAATCAGTACATTGCCAGAGGTCCAATAGCTGGTTTTGAAATGATTAAACTACTAGGTAATAACGGTGGTGGCTTTTTTGCTGCTAACTCCGCCCATCCTTTTGAAAATCCCAATGGTGCGACTAATTTAATAGAAATCATCGCCATGATGGCAATTCCGGCATCCTTAATATATACATACGGTGTATTTGCTAATAACCGCAAACAAAGTTGGTTACTATTTTGGATGGTATTTATAATTTTTGCGATCTTAATTTGGATAGCAGCCATGGGTGAACTGCAAGGAAACCCAATTATCAACCAAGCCTTAAACACTTCACTCCCAAATTTAGAAGGAAAAGAAGTCAGGTTTGGCTGGGCAGAAACAGCATTATGGGCAGTCACAACCACCGCTACCATGTCCGGTGCAGTGAATGGAATGTATGATTCCTTGATGCCTCAAGGCATATTTTCTGGTTTATTTAACCTATTTGTACAGATTATTTGGGGAGGACAGGGAACAGGAACAGCCTACCTATTCATTTATCTGATGGTCACAGTATTTGTAACTGGATTAATGGTAGGACGCACCCCGGAAATTTTTGGACGTAAAATCGAACAAAGAGAAATATTTCTTGTCAGCATTATTTTACTGACTCACCCGATCATAGTTTTAGTACCTAGTGCGATCGCCCTAGCCTATCCTATTTCCCTCTCAGGAATAAGTAACCCCGGTTTTCATGGTATTTCCCAAGTAGCCTATGAATATGCTTCCGCCGCAGCTAACAATGGTTCTGGCTTAGAAGGTTTAAAAGACAACACCGTTTGGTGGAATTTGAGTACCAGTTTCACCATCCTCGCCGGGCGTTATGTACCCATTATTGCCATGCTTCTTCTAGCTGATAGTATGTCTGGCAAAATCACAGTTCCCCAAACTCGTGGTACTCTCAAAACCGACTCTTTGTTATTTACTGTCGTGGCCGCAAGTATAACCATCGTTTTAGCTTTTCTCACCTTTTTCCCAGTCTTAGCTTTAGGACCCATCGCCGAAGGTTTTAAACTAGCCTCTGGGAATTAGGACATCGGTAATGGGTAATCGGTAATTGGTAATTGGTAATTGGTAACAATCTTTCTCCCCCTCACCCACTCTTCTCCTGAATCCTATGAACTCTGCTGCAACTACCCCCAGATCAAAATCTTCTCGTTTTCGTCCAGGCGATCGCCGTCTCAAACGCAGAAAATCAAGAGTCAGCACCAAAGGACTCTACATCAGGGCAATTAGAGATACTTTTATTAAACTATCTCCCCAATCTGCTATTAAAAATCCCATCATGTTTCTGGTTTGGCTAGGAACGATTATTACCCTAGTTGCCACCATTTATCCCCCCATATTTGGGCCAGTCACCCAGAAAAACTCTCAACTATTTAATGGACTGGTAACAATAACCTTATTTTTAACTGTTCTATTTGCTAATTTTGCCGAGGCCTTAGCACAGGGACGAGGTAAAGCCCAAGCCGATGCTTTACGATCCACCAGAACCGAAACCAGTGCTAAAAAAATAGTCGTTGACGGCACAATTACTGAAATTCCTTCCACCACTCTGAAAACAGGTGATACTGTCTACGTTGTTGCTGGTGATATTATCCCCGCAGATGGGGAAGTCATTTTAGGTGTTGCTTCTGTAGATGAATCAGCTATCACCGGTGAATCAGCCCCAGTTCTCAAAGAATCAGGCTCAGATGTTGCTAGTTCTGTTACCGGCGGTACACGTATTATCTCCGATGAATTAATCATCCGTATCACCACTGATCCCGGTAAAGGATTTATTGATCGGATGATTGACTTAGTAGAAGGGGCAGAACGCACTAAAACACCCAATGAAATGGCTTTAACAATTTTGTTGGCAGTCCTAACTTTAGTATTTTTATTTGTAGTCACAACCCTGCCCGCCTTTGCTTACTACGTCAACAGTCCCATTAATATTACTGTCTTAATCGCCCTGTTAGTAGCACTTATTCCCACTACCATTGGCGGCTTACTTAATGCTATTGGCATTGCAGGTATGGATAGAGTCGCCCAATTTAATATTATTGCTACTTCAGGACGAGCAGTGGAAGCATCAGGAGATATCAACACTCTCATATTAGATAAAACAGGTACTATTACCCTTGGTAATCGCTTGGCAGAAGCTTTTATACCCATCAATGGTCATTCAATGGCAGAAATAGCTAATATTGCTTTAGCCGCTAGTATATTTGACGATACCCCAGAAGGTAAGTCTATAGTCAGACTCGCCGAAAAATTTGGGGCAAAATTTGATATAGACCGCAAACAGGCCCAAGGAGTAGAATTTTCCGCTAAAACCCGCATGAGTGGGACTAATTTACCCGGTGGCTATGAGGCCAGAAAAGGCGCAGTAGGTGCAATCAAAAGTTTTGTCCGTTCTCGTCATGGTAAGGAAACCCCAGAATTAGATACAGCTTATGAGGAAGTTTCCCATCACGGAGGTACACCCTTAGCTGTTTGTTTAAATAACGAAATTTACGGTGTCATTTATCTCAAAGATATTGTTAAACCTGGCATCCACGAACGTTTTGACCAACTACGACGTATGGGTGTGCGTACTGTCATGTTAACCGGAGACAACCGCATTACCGCTGCTGTCATTGCTAGAGAAGCCGGAGTAGATGAATTTATTGCCGAAGCTACACCAGAAGATAAAATTACTGTCATTAAACGGGAACAGGCAGAAGGTAAATTAGTAGCAATGACGGGAGATGGCACAAATGACGCTCCTGCTTTAGCGCAAGCTAATGTTGGCGTAGCTATGAATACGGGAACTCAAGCCGCAAAGGAAGCCGCTAATATGGTGGACTTAGATTCTGATCCCACCAAACTAATTGATATCGTCAGCATTG